>JACUTQ010000014.1 GCA_014859725.1 Methanosarcinales archaeon
ATTGTTGGTGGAAAAAAGATAAATATTACAAAAGAGGGGTGCGAAATATGAGTTGATGGACTGTCAACCATACCCTACATCGTCCATCCTCTGGACGTTGCCTCCACCCTCATGAAGAATAAAGCCCCAGGCATGTGGTTATTGTGGGATTGCTGCATGATGTTGTAGAAGATGAGGATACCACACTGTCCGATATCAGAGATGAGTTCGGTGATGACGTGGCGACCCTGGTAGATGGGGCTTCCGAGCCGGAAGAACTGATAAATGCGGACGGGGGCAAAAGTAAGACTTAGCCTGAGCGCAAGGCACATACCATTGACTTTATTAAAAATGCGGGCCGGGACATGAAGCTACTCTCCTGTGCCGACAAATTAGCCAATATACGGGACATCATCACTGGATGCTTTTGGTAATGGGGATGAGGGGATTAGTGATATGCCTGCGTTTATGGAGTTCGGGAAATGTGTCGGTGAGATGTTTGGGGATGTAAAAGTGTGATGCGGGGCGGGCTAATTATAAACTCGTTTCAATATAGCGATCACCACAACCCCCAACTCTTCTGTAAACCAGCATTAACCTGTATCCATTACCTCCCCGGCAGCCAACCCCACACCATGATATCCCCACTCTCAAGCTTGCTGTATTATTAACTCATATCTTCTTACTCCACTCCATGTGAATAAGTGAAGATTAGTGTTTAGAGACCCGGGAACCGGTCTCATGCTTCAGCCCGTCCCCTTCAGTAGTGCATCAATCGTCTTTCGTTCGTTCTCTCTGCTTCGCTCCGTTTACTCACTACAGTCGATTCATGCCTGTTCATTTAAATTGGATTCAAATATCATGTGAAAACTCCTCTTTTTTCATCAGCTAGAGCAAAATGTAAAATTGAGGCATAAGAGAAATAATTCGAAAGTATTATGAATCCCTATAATATTTCTTATTTCCTGTTCAGAGCCCAATTCATAATAAACATGCTGGGTTTACTAACTTTAATTATTGGAATTATATTTATTTTTCAAAAAATAGATTCCTGAGAATATTTCAATTTTCCAGATTAGTTCAACCTAAAAGAATAATTTTACATCTATCGTAAAGCTCATATAGCTCAAAACCAATTAAAAAGTTAGTATGAATAAAAAAAGTAAAACCATCCTCAGCGTTATTGCACTCGTTGCAGTGGTAGCGTACCTTACATTCACTGGAATGGGTAATTCTATCAACGAATATATTGAAATCACTGAACTGAAAAATGGTGGTTTTAATGGGAAACTGGTCAATGTAAACGGAAGTGTAGTTAATGATACAATCACCTGGGACCCGGGAGAGACAGAACTCACTTTCGAAATGACTGATGGTCAGGACACCATGGATGTATATTACAAAGGGAATATCCCCAACAGTTTCGCAGCAGATATTCCTGTAGTAGTACAGGGGCAGTATTCAGATGGCCTTTTTACAGCAAGGAATATTCTTGTAAAATGTCCGTCCAAATATGAAGCAGATATTCAGGAATAAGATGTACACTTTCTTTTTTAGATTCTGATATTTGTCCAAAAAGGTTTGAAGGCACCGGCTTGCAATAGTAGGCACGCCGGTATGTGTTGCTATATCCCTGAAGGACTGCCATGCTAAACCTTGTTTACTCTCTTTCTTCGAACCTTGCTTCTCACCGAGTTCGTTGCCATGATCATGACTATACCAACTGAGAAGAAACCGATACCGGCCCACACCTCGTTGATCATAGGAATAATCTTGAAGGTCACAGGTACACCCCCCCCATCTCTCCCCTGGAATAAGATGTAGATGTCCCTGGTTAATTTCCTTAGAACCATCGGATGGGTAGCACTACCGCTTTTTCCGGTCACATATTTGGCTTTTCCATCTCCGATTTCTTTCCCATCCTTGAAGACTGTGATATAAACACTCTCAGTATTTAGTCCACCAGAGGCTGTAAGGTATTGAACATCAGGAGCAAACAATATTATTGGATATACATTCCCGGAAGACGGACTTTCAAAATCGGTCATCAACAGCCCGGTAGCTGTCACCTTTGCATTTTTCTCGACATCCAACAATCCGGTAGCTATCTGCATTTGTCCGGTCCCGTCGTCGATAGTTAAAAATGAATATCTATCTGAATCATACTTTTCAATCACCTTACCACTGACCTCGATATTAGCATCAGAATATGATTCCGGATTGGCTATAATGGTACCAAGGGACGTTCCGATATATGAGTCTGAAGCTGCACTGTTTTGCGTGTCAGTAAGCATAAGACTATACCCGCCACCTACACTGACCTGCTGCCCGGGGGTGAGGGTTGCACTGGAAGTACTGCCAAAGGACACACTGATGGGGGTCCCGAAGAGAATGAACACAATACCTAAATGTATCAATAACACTCCGGATCTGTTGATCAATACTTTCCGCTTGTCCCTGTATTTTTTAAGATCATCGTAAAATGTCTGTACAACTGCATAGAGGAGATATCCCAGTGGTGGGAAGATTGACATTACCGATATTTCCCCCATTAACCTGTAAAATGGAGGTTGGGAAGCAAAGAAAGGACTTGTTTGATCAAGCAGATGGAAGTTTTTCAGCTTGTAGAAGGCCATTAGAATGGTAAGTATTGCAACAATACCCAGGATCTTCATTGATTCGACTTTGGTGCTCTTCTTATATTGCATGCAAAAGCCGGCGACAAGCAATAATATTATCACAAGCGGATATGAATTGGCGTTAAAGAAATCCACTGTTTGGGGTGCCATTGTAACCTTTTCACCTGCCATTAATTGCTGGATCACAGGGAAGGTGATACCCCAGATGGAAACCAGGGCTAACAGTGCAAATATGATAAGAGTAATGTAGAACAGGTTTTGTTTCTCAAATGCATCAAAGACCATCTCTTTGAAACTCATATCACTTTTTTCGTCCTCAGGTTTGCTACTGTTCAGGTATTTCTTAACTACAATGGCTGTAGGAATTACTATTGATATAACAGTCAGTATCAACAGGTACGTCCCGGTATCTGACTCTCCGAAAGCATGGACTGAATTGAACAATCCGCTGCGGACCACTAAAGCCGCATATATGACCAGAGCAAATGAAAATGCCCCAAATAAAGGTGCAGCCAACTGGAAATTCTTGTTATTTTTCCTATATTGCGATAATGCATGCAAAAATCCAGTAAGAGCAAGCCAAGGGATAAAAGAAGCAGTTTCTACCGGGTCCCATGCCCAGAATCCTCCCCAGCCTAATATTAGATAAGCCCAGATACCACCCAGTGCAATACCCCATGTAAGGAACAACCAGGTCAGTCTGCCCCACTGTCTTGCAATGGGTTCCCAGCCCTTCTCTCCCGTGAACAGAAACACCATAGCAGCTGCAAATGGAATTGTTATCAGACCATACCCTAAAAACAGGGTTGGCGGATGAATTGCCATCCAGGGAGTTATAAGCAAGGTATTCAATCCTGAACCATCATCTGGCACAAAACTTATGGGTAGTTCGGGATTGGAGATATAGATAGTCTCGAAAGGTGATATTATCGTGGTTACTAACAGCAAGTATAGACCTACCAATATGGTCACCATCTGGGTCCTGCGAAGAAGAGCTGAATTCCACCCCTGTTTTTCGCTCATCCACCATGAGGATATGAATATTACCCAAACCCAGAACAACAATGTCCCGGACTGTCCGGCAAGTACTGCCGATATTTTATACAGTAAAGGCAATGCCAGATCACTATACTGCCACACATATATGTATCTGAAATTGGAGTTTACAAAATAACTGGTAAGCAGCAATAGATCAATGGTCAATAAAGCGATCACCGATCTGGAAAGCCATTTTAACCATGGGATAATTATATCATTCTTTCCAAATTCTTTCAGTAACAGTCCTGCCAGCATAGCGACATTGATCACTATGGTAACCAGCAGTATCGAATCGCCAGGTTCCATTTATTGTCCTCCGTGATTCGAATAATAATCTGCTTTGACCATCTGAAGTACATTATAGAAATAATCAGCATCCACATATCCGCCTACCCTGTTAATTATCTGCCCGTTCTCATCCACGAACAGTTCATGAGGAGGGTAACTTACACCATAGCGCTGGGATGTAGCCCTATCATCATCCAGATCAACGGCCACTAATATGAAATCATTCTCAAGCATCTGCTTGACCCTTTCATCTGGTAATGTCCGGGTTTCGAATTTTTCACAATATTGGCACCACACTGCCCAAAAATATATAAAAACAGGTTTATTTTCCTCTTTGGCAATGGCCAGTCCATTATCCAGATTCTTATCCCATTTGTAATCTGATATATATGCATAATTCTTATCACTGAGGACCACTGAACTGTGGATGGTCAAATATAAGAAAGAGACCACAAAAATCAGCACCAGGATGGTTAATGCTTTTCTAGTTTTCATATCTTACCTACCATATCATGTTATCTTTATTTTGTTATTTTGGTTAATATATTGTATTAATTTATCTATATTTATTTATAATTTTCAGCCCAACACAGGAAGTGTAAGTATCCATTTTTTATTCATCAGGTATCCTCTTAAATAATAGGTGGGAAGTAGGGCAGCAGTGCTGCCTGTATCATTTTATCTATGTCGAACAGTATCATAAGTCCCACCAATATCAGGATCAGACCTGAGAGTTTTTTAAATTTGGGCGTATAAGGAATAAGCCATTTGAAGTTGGTAGCAGCATATTTTCCCGAATAAGCGATAATAAGCATGGGAATCCCTACACCTGCAGAATATACAAACAATAGCAATATACCAAATTCAAAATTACCTTCTATACTGACAAACATGAGAATGGATCCCAGGATGGGGCCAACGCATGGTATCCACATAAATCCCAGTGATGAACCTAAGACCAATCCTCCGACAATCCCATCATCATTGATCTTTGGGCCCCTGCTTGTGATGGGTGATAGAATTGATTTCCCGCCCTGGATAAGCCTGGATGTTATGCTTACAAAGAAATTATTGATATCCTCGTCATACATAACCGCGCCCATCCCTGTGATAAAGAATATAGCAAACCATCTCAGGTATTCTCCATATTCAAATAGTGAAGAACCTACAGCCGAGATCAATCCTCCCATCAGGGTGAAAGATATTGACATGCCAATAACAATTGAGACCGGCCTTAACTTGCTGCCCTGGGAACCAGCCAGTACCACCGGTAGAATGGGTAGAATGCAGGGAGTAAGTATTGTAAATAATCCTGCTACAAAAGCCATTATTATTGAGGGGGCCTGGACTACCATTGAAATATTTCCCTAATTATTATTATATTGCCTCATTCAGGACATTTTCAAGAATTCCTATAACAGTGACCTTTAATATATTATTATCCTGAGTCACATCATAACTGGTAAACCCATTGGCAATGCTGTTTGAAGCTCTGTCTTCATAATGGGAAGTGAGTGACGCACCACCTGAATTCAGATGATAGACCATTTCATGCTTCATAAGGCCGTTACATGCGTCACTTAAACCACTATAGAAAATATCAGCATATTGATTGGGTGCATTTGACACAGCTGAAATGATTCTATTATCTACATCAATTCCCTCTAACACGATCTGGAAATCCAAATAGGCACTGTCCATGCTTGAAGGATCCGCAATTAGTTGTCTGGTCTTCTCAACATTAATAGTATGTCCATAGATGAACGGTCTGGCAGCAATTACATTGCTCATACCTTCACTCCTTACCGGTTGAATCCCTTGGTTGGTATAACCGATATCATGGAGCTCGATCCAGGATGTGGCACTGTAATCTGCACTATACATCGCAACAAGAGGTACTCCATAGAATCCAATGGATTGTACCCTTTCTGATGCATATTCTTCAATGGGTGTACCTGACGCCAGTTTCATATTAACGAACTGAGCCCAAATTACACCCCTGGGTGTCATATTCAGACCATCGGCCAGGCCCCTGAAATTCGAGCTCAGTTCCAGTGTGGTGTAATCCACGGTCCGGACTGGTGCAGGTGCCGGCTGGGAACTTCCCACAATGTCTTTCAGGTTGGGGCCAATCCAAAAAATACCAATGAGAATAATAGCTGCTACCGCTATTATCAATAATTTTGTATTATCGTTCTTTTTCTTTGCTGGCATATCATTCCTCGTTATTAATTATCCCGCTTAAATGTAAATAGAAAGATTCCTGATCCATATAGCCTGGAATACGCGCCCCAGGGATATCCTTGCCTTCGGATGTGGTAAAGATTGAATATGGAGTTACGCTAATACCCAGATTCAAAGCAAGTGATTTTTGTTTTACCGCATCTACTCTTACTAAAATAAAATTTTCATTCAAAATGCCAATGATCCGCTCGTCGCTTAATGATTCTGCTTCGAATTGCTTGCACCAGCCGCAAAACTCAGACCTGGCGTAAATGTATATCATTTTATTTTCCGACCGGGCAGTTTCTAGAGCCTGGCTTATATTGGTATGAAAGGTAAGTAAGCCCAATTTTACGGTAGCATTGCCATCATTACTTGACTGATCATTTGCATTATTATTCCGTGTTGATGTATAAATAGAGCCAAATATTATCAGAGCACCCAACAATATTGTCAGTAGGATCTTTTTTGTATCGCTCATTACCTTCCTCTGGTTAATAATTACATTATAGTATTTATAATATATATTTCATTGAATTTTATTGTTGGTACTTTTATATGTTATTACTCTTTCAGTGTCATTAAATGCATTTTGTATTATTTACAATTAGTCCCGGCCAGGCAAAGATTAATTACGACTCAGACAAGATTGATATTGAAGATTTGAAAGGAGTTATTACTGAAAGTGGGTACAAGGTTTAACCGCTTTTTTCAAATTCCGGGGCGATATCAATGGAAGACGTCATAATCAATATAAAGGGTATGACCTGTGAACACTGCCAGAAACGTATTCATGATGCTATAGCTTCACTTGACGGTGTCACATCTGCTAATGTGGACCTGGAAGCAGGTCAGGCTACTGTTTCCTATGATTCTTCCAGGGTAGATCTGGAACAGATCAAACAGGCAGTCAGGGACGCTGATTATCAGGTGGTGGATGAAGAGGAAGCCTGTCCTGTCCCTACTCCTGAAGGTAAGAAACTGCTAACTGAAGAAATATCAATTTCCCCATCAAATAAAGCTAAGAAGGCCACAATTAGCGTTACCGGCATGACCTGTGCATCCTGTGCCCAGAATATTGAAAAGGGACTTAATAAACTACCAGGAACCCATAAAGCCGTTGTAAACCTGACCACAGAGAAGGCCATGGTAGAATACGATCCATCTCTTGTCAGTCCTGAGCAGTTCAACACTACTATTACTGATTTGGGATATGGTGTGGTAGAGGACAGTGTTACCCTGCATCTCACTGGCATGACCTGCGCTTCCTGTGCACAAAATATTGAAAAAGGACTCAGGAAACTGGATGGGGTCTATAAGGTCTCAGTGAATCTCCCCACAGAAAAAGGTTATATTGAATACGATTCTGCTAAAATTACAATTAAAGAGATCATAAAAGCTGTTAAAGATATTGGATATGGTGCAGAGGAAATACAGGGGTCTGATGTTGACCGTGAACGGGAAGCTCGTGAGAAGGAAATACAGTCCCAGAAACGCAATCTGATAATTGCCCTCGTTCTGGCAGTTCCTGTTTCAATTGGTGAGATGGGACAGAACATCCCCCAGTTGGTGGCTGCCATCCCCAATATAATGAGTTTTTTGGGCAACGATTATTTCCAGTTAATATTTGCCTCACTTGTAATACTCATCCCTGGAAAACAGTTCTTCACAGGTGCATACAAAGGATTACGACACGGTGCCACCGACATGAACCTGCTTATTGCAGCAGGAACCGGGTCAGCATATCTGATAAGTACGGCCAGCATTTTCCTTGACCTGGGTGAGGCTTTCGAGCACAAGTACTTCGGGACTGCAGTGATGCTGATAGCATTCATAGTTCTGGGCCGGTACCTGGAAGCAAAATCAAGGGGCAAGACCTCAGAGGCTATAAAGAAGCTCATGGGTCTGCAGGCCAGGACGGCCCGGGTCCTGGTGGACAATGTTGAGACCGAAATCCCCATAGAAGATGTGAAACCTGGTGACATCGTGGTGGTCAGGCCGGGTGAAAAACTACCAGTGGACGGTATTGTAACTGAAGGGCGCTCTGCTATTGATGAGAGTATGCTGACAGGTGAGAGTATCCCTGTGGAAAAGAATGCGGGCAGTGAGGTCATAGGTGCTACCATAAACAAGACCGGGACATTCAAATACCGGGCCACCAGGGTAGGTGCCGATACTGCCCTGGCCCAGATCATCAAACTGGTGGAAGATGCCCAGACCAGCAAGGCACCCATTCAGAGGATAGCAGATATTGTGGCCGGTCATTTCATCGTTACTGTCATGAGCATTGCTCTATTGGCATTCTTTTACTGGTATTTCATAGGATTTGTCAAGTTTAACATTCCAGTAGAACACGGGATTGCCAGTCCATTCCTGGCCGCCCTGCTAATATCGATCACAGTCCTTGTAATTGCCTGCCCGTGCGCTGTTGGTCTGGCCACACCCATTGCTGTTATGGTGGGAACTGGCAAAGGGGCCGAGAATGGCATACTGATCAAGGGCGGCGAAGCACTGGAGACCGCACAGAAACTGGATACCATTGTGTTTGATAAGACCGGTACCCTGACCAAAGGCGAACCAGTGCTGACCGATGTTGTGGTCACGGCGGAAGGAATAGATGAAAACACCGTGCTCCAGCTGGCCGCCATCACAGAAAAGGGTTCTGAACACCCCCTGGGTGAGGCCATCGTGAACGGTGCCACCCAGAAGGGTCTGGATATCCCTAACGGCCAGGATTTTAATGCTATTGCAGGCCATGGTGTGGAAGTCACCTACAATGGCAGCCGGATACTTTTGGGTACCCGTAAACTCATGTCTGATAAGGGAATGGACCCGACACCCATGAACAAGACCATGGAATCCCTGGAGAACGACGGCAAGACCGCCATGCTCATTGCAAAGGATAATGAGATCATAGGTATCATTGCCGTGGCAGATACCCTGAAAGAGCACTCAGCAGATGCGGTTGGGTATTTGCAGAAAATGGGTCTCACAACCATCATGATCACGGGCGACAACCACCGTACAGCCAATGCCATTGCCAGACAGCTGGGTATAGACCGTGTACTTGCCGAAGTGCTGCCCCAGGATAAGGCCAATGAGGTCAAGAAGCTCCAGGCTGAAGGCCGGAAGGTGGCCATGGTGGGAGACGGTATCAATGATGCGCCTGCACTCACCCAGGCAGATATCGGCATAGCTCTTGGCAGCGGTACCGATGTTGCCATGGAATCTGGCCAGATCGTGCTTATCAAGGACGACCTGCGGGATGTAGTATCAAGTATCGAACTGAGCAAAAAGACCATGAGCAAGATCAAACAGGGTCTGTTCTGGGCCTTTGCGTACAACGCTGCAGGTATACCCATTGCACTGGGTGTATTTGGTCCATACCTGGTTGCTCCGGCACTGGCAGCATTGTTCATGGCAATGAGTTCGGTGTCTGTGACCACTAATGCACTGCTATTGAAGCGGTTCAAACTCAAACGGCAGGAGGGCTAGATTTGGCTGTGAAATTCATGCATACCTTTGTAACCAGCTCCCTATCAGCACTGGTAGTTGGAGTCCTGTTCTATGTACTGTCAACAGGCAGAAGTGCCGTTTCAGAAGCATATACTACCACTGATACCAATCTGGGATCGGTATTCATTTTCCTGTTGGCACTGATAATCGGGCTGTCGGTATGGCCGAGGATTCTGGAAAAATTGTGATTGATATGGCATCTTATCCCATGAGTGGTAAATCTTATGTAAGAGGTTGATCGTGAATAAAAGAAAATTAGTTTATATTTTTGCACTAATAATATTGATTGTAAGTTCAATTATTATCGACCAAAAATTCGACCAGCAGAATAAAATTATTGAAGATTTGACCAATCTGTCAAGTGAGCAGCAATTGGATATTTCAAATCTGGAATATATTCTCAATACTACTGAAGAAAACTTGCGAAAGGAAAAAATCCAGAAAGATTTATTTGAGCAGGAACTGTTAAAATTAAAGGAAATCTCGAAAAGTAACTATGCCGTGGTTGGCATAAACTCGAAGGGGAATGGTGTGACAATTCCCCTGGAGGTTATAATAAAAAACGGTAATGGTAATCTCTTTCTGGATGTGACCAATGTTCGATTTGATGAACGGTTGCAATCATCTGTCCAGTTATCTATTAAGGCTGCCAGTGAAATTACCAATACAGATATTGATGAAAAAGATATTTTGATCTCCATTGAAGCCCCGGCCGGATCAAGGAACACAGAAATAGCGGGTAAAAGTGGCGGAGCCGCAATAACAATAGCTGTCATAGCTGCAATGGAAGAGTATAATATAACTCACGATGTGCTGATCACCGGTACTATTGAAGAACGTCATATCATAGGCGAAGTTGGATCTGTTAAAGAAAAAGCAATAGCTGCCAGAGACGAGGGTGCAATTGTTTTCATCGTTCCTGTTGATCAGAAAGTAAGAGTACCGGGTTTGGAGGTTGTGGAAGTATTGACTGTTGAAGATGCCTGGAAATATATAATTCAAACATCTTCCTCATAGAAATTGGAAATGATTACTATGCTATTCTCATATGTAAATATACAAAGAAACAATTATGTAGATAGTCATCTATCTACAATCCCCATTACAAAAAGATATGATGAACCATGTTTTTACAATTCAAATCACAAGTAACAGAAGTCCTGAACAAAGCCCTTGAAACAAACAACCTTGAAATACCAGACCTGAACCTTGAAGAGTCCATGCATGCAGATATCGCCTCTTCGGTCTCATTCAGGTTAGCTCCGGTATGCAAGAAAAGTCCAAAGGTTATAGCCGAAATGATTGCAGCATCCATCAAGCTGCCGGAAGCCGGACTGATCGACAGGGTAGAAATTACAGGGCCTTATCTGAACTTTTTTGTTAATCAGAGATTTCTAGACAAAACATTGTCAACTGTAAGGGAGCAAGGCACGGACTATGGAAGCCAGACCGGTCGCGGAAAGGTCATTCTGGAACATACCTCAGCCAATCCAAACGGCCCGCTGCATGTGGGTCATATCCGCAATTCCGTTATTGGGGATACCCTGGGGCGGATATTGAAAAAAGCCGGATTTGAAGTAGAAAACCAGTATTACATTAATGATATGGGCAGGCAGATCGCCATCGTCTCATGGGCTCTGGGACATTTTGATTTTGATAAGAAGAAGAAATCAGACCATGCCATTGCTGACATCTATATCAAAGCAAATAGGGTGCTGGAGGAACAGCCCGATAAGGTTGCCGAGATCGATGTATTGATGCAGCGAATTGAACATGGTGACGTGGAGGTGGCAGAGCGTTTCAAACATGCTGTTGAACTTGCTATGGACGGTATCAAACAGAGTTTGCAGCGAATAAATATCAGCCATGATTCCTTTGCATGGGAATCAACATTTGTAAGAAACAATGACGTAATTACCACCATTGACCGCATAAAAAATACTGGCAGGGCAGTAATCGATAATGGTGCATTAATGGTCGAGCTTTCAGATTATGGTTTTGAGAAGAAACTGGTCATACAGCGAAGCGACGGTACCTCATTATATACCACAAGAGACCTGGCATACCATCTTTGGAAAGCAAAAAATTGCGACAGGATGATCGATGTACTGGGCGCAGACCATAAACTGATCTCATCTCAGCTAAAAGCTGTCCTTAACATACTTGGTGAAAAAGAACCTGAGATCGTGATCTTTGAGTTCGTGTCTCTGCCTGAAGGCAGCATGAGTACCAGGCGCGGGAAATTTATTAGCACAGATGAACTGCTGGATCAGATCGAAGAAAGGGCAATGGAAGAAGTGGAAAAGAGGCGGCCAGACACAAGTTCGCAGTTCAAACAGGATGTGGCAAAATTCGTAGGTATAGGAGCTGTTCGATATGACATTATCAAGGTCTCGCCTGAGAAGTCCACAGTGTTTGATTGGCGGGAGGCACTGGATTTTGAAAAACAGGGTGCGCCGTTCATCCAATACAGCCACGCCAGGGCATGTAATATTCTGGCCAAAGCAGAAGAATCAGGTATCAATATGGAAAATCTTGATTATGATATCACTGTGCTTTTAGAAGATCAGGAGATCGAACTAATAAAAATGATAGGTAAATTCTCATCCATTATAGAAACTGCAGCCAGTGAATTAAAACCCCATCATCTTGCTACCTATTCCAGGGAATTAGCTGATGCTTTCAACCAGTTCTACAGGTATGTTCCTGTACTGAGTGCTGAAGAGCCTTTACGCAATTCAAGACTGGTACTGGTTGATTGTGCCAGGACAGCACTGGGAGCAGCCCTTGATTCCCTGGGAATATTTGCACCTGAGAACATGTAAACAAGTTTATAAACAACAAAAAGTAATATTATTGCTGTTGTTGACACATTCGTTCAATTTTGAGGGAGACTAAATGCAATACCACGCCGAAGTTACCATAGGACTGAAAAATGGGATGTTAGATCCGGAAGCTGCAACTGTCCAGAAAGCACTGGAACATCTGGGATATTCCACAGATAACTTAAAGATGCAAAAACGATTTACTCTTGACCTGAACGCCTCATCTGCTGACCAGGCACGTGATCGTGTGGACGAGATGTGCATGCGGCTATTGGCCAATCCGGTGATACATAATTATAATATACTGATCGAGGAGTCTGGATGAAGATTGCTGTCCTTCAGTTCGGTGGATCAAATTGCGATTACGATGTCCACTATGTTCTGACTGAAGTGATGGGTGTAGATGCCGATATGGTATGGTATAAGGACGAATTGAAAGGATATGATGGCGTAGTAATACCAGGTGGATTCTCTTATGGGGATTATTTAAGAGCTGGTGCCATCGCCGCCAGGGCACCCATAATGGATTCAGTCCGGAGTATGGCAAATAGAGGCCTTCCTGTGCTGGGAATATGCAATGGTTTTCAGATCCTGGTGGAATCGGGTCTCCTGGCAGGGGCTCTGATGACAAACAGATATCCAAAATTCAGATGCCAGTGGGTCAATCTCAGGGTGGATAATAACACCTCACCATTTACAAATGCGTTCAAAAAAGGTGAGATTATCAATTTGCCGATTGCCCATATGGAAGGAAATTATTTTGCAGATGAAACTACCATTTCTGAACTTAACAACATGGACAAAATAGCATTCAGATACGTTGATCCTCAAGGTAAAGCCACAGATGAGGCAAATCCTAATGGTTCATTAGAAAATATCGCTGGGGTTCTCAATACAAAAGGTAATGTCCTTGGAATGATGCCTCATCCGGAAAGAGCGTCTGAAGAAATCCTGGGATCTGCTGATGGGAAAAAAATATTCAATTCGATGATTGATTATATAAACTTATAACACTCAGATATTTAGCAAGATGTTCAATAAAATAAAACGATATATCAAGATTGCCAGGGTTTTTTATAAATACAGACTTTTCGATATTTTCTTAAGAGAATCAAAGCAGAAACAAGGGGTTGTGGACCTGTGTACTTGCCCAATTGATTTTGATCGCAGGTCGAATTCTGTTAAATTGCGTGTGGCATTTGAAGAATTGGGTCCTACTTTCATTAAGCTTGGCCAAGCTATGAGTAAACGGCCAGATATCGTCCCTGTTGAATATGGCAAAGAGCTTGAAAAATTACAGGAAAAAGTGCAACCTTACGATTTTGAAAGGATGCAGGAAGCATTCAGTATAATCTGCGGTGCGGTTCCTGGTGAATCCGGAACATATAGCGATTTTACAACCCTGTTTGATGAATTTAATAAAGAACCAATTGCCAGTGCCTCCATTGCACAGGTCTATGAAGCAGTATATAATAATGAGAATGTAGTGGTTAAAATCGCCAGACCTGGAATGATGGATGTAATAAACCTTGATCTGGATATTCTCTATGATATCAAGTTTATCTTTATAAAACTATTAAAGATAAAAACCAATATCGATGTCGACGGTTTTCTTGACGAATTCAAGATAATGCTAAACCGTGAACTGGATTACCGGAATGAAGCCCTAAATATGGAGCGGTTCAGGGAGAATTTTTTAAACATCAAACAAGTTGATATTCCCAAGGTATATTGGGAACTCACAAACGACAATATTCTGGTAATGGAACACATTTATGGACTCCCCCTAAGGGATTTCAGGACCTTCAGTAAAGCTGAAAGAAACAGATTGGCAAAACTCATTTCTTCAAGTTTCCTGAAAATGGTTTATATAGATGGATATTTCCATGCTGATCCTCACCCTGGAAATATATTTGTGCAAAATGATGGCAGTATTGCGTACCTGGATTTTGGAGCTATTGGAAAATTAGATTCAGACATCAAGAAGGATATTTACTCTGTATTTTATGCTGTTTTCATAAAAGATGTGGACATGGCCGCCAGATCTTTTCTTAAATTGGCAAAAAAAAGTCCTGATGACATTGACATTCATGCATTTAAATGGGATATTGATGAAGTTATTTCCAGGCAGCATTTCAGCAGACCTGGAGAACATCACAGCGACGATTTCGTAAAACTTGCGTTAAAATATGATTTATCGCTTCCAAGATCCTTTTCATTGCTGGAGAGGGCACTTGTGCTTGTAGAAAGTACATGTCTTGATCTTGACCCGGATTTTAATCTTATGTATGAGGTTAAAGCCCTTACAAGGGAAATGGCACGCTCAAAATATTCACCACATAAAATTATGGAGGATTTCCAGATGGAATGGGACAGTTTCTATGAGCTTATTAAAAATGTCCCATCTGGTATTAATGATATTTTTGAGAGCATAAAAATGTTCAAAGCAGCTAATGTTATTAAACAGGAGAATGCAAAACATAAAAAAATATTTATTAATAGTATTTTACAAAATCTTTATCTTACCATCTTATTAATAGCTTCAGTAGCCCTGCTAATATGGAAAGGTGATGAACCAGCTCTTGAGATAATAGGTATTGTAGGATTTGTTATTAGTTTAATCCTGGGTATAATTATGATTTTGAAAAAATAGAAGAATTATCTGAGCCAGTGGCAAACTTGTTAGAATTACCTGAAATTCCTTAATCTGTATCCACTTCAAATAAGAGGGTAACTGGTATTATTTAAATTTATAAGCCTCAGCAAAATTTTGATTTCCTCAACTCAATAATATTTTCAAGTTAATACTTGATTTACTATCATTTTATCAATAGGATAAATAATATAACAAATTAAATCAATAATGAAATCGGACTTTTATTATAAAACAATATCAGATAAAGCAGTGAAGTTTATTCCCGGAGCAATAATCAATGGTCAATGTTGATAAATTTATAGAAAAAGCAATTAAGCAAATCAAAGACGAGACTAATGGGCCTGCAATAATTGGGCTCTCAGGAGGTGTTGATAGTTCAGTATGTGCTGTCCTCGCCCACAAGGCTTTAGGAGAACTCTTAACTCCTATTTACATTGACACAGGCTTGATGCGTAAGGGTGAAACCAAGCGAATAAAAGAAATATTTGGAGATATGAATCTTCTGACAATCAATTCAAAAGAACGATTCATAAGTGCATTAAAAGGATTAACTGATCCAGAAGAAAAACGCATGGCAGTGGGCGAAACATTTATCAGAGTTTTTGAAGAGGAAGCCAAAGAATTAAATGCCAGATACCTTATTCAAGGAACTATATATCCTGATAGGATCGAATCAGAGGGCGGTATTAAATCACACCATAATGTTGGCGGACTCCCATCTGTTGTCGATTTTGATAGTATCGTTGAACCAATCTCGGAACTTTATAAAGACGAGGTGAGAGAAGTAGCGCAGGCGCTTGGATTGACAAAAGAAATATCCGCCAGGATGCCATTTCCTGGACCGGGCTTGTCTGTTAGGATCATAGGAGAGGTTACCCAGGATAAACTGGATGTTGTAAGAGAAGCAAATGCTATTGTCGAAGAGGAACTACTCGAACCATTTAAACCCTGGCAGACATTTGCAGCTATATTAGGAAAAGGAACCGGTGTAAAAGGTGACCAGCGGATCCACGGTTGGATCATTGCCGTTCGTGCGGTCGAATCCAGGGACGGTATGACAGCAGGACCTATGGAACTTCCATGGGACGTGCTTAGTAAGATCGAGTCCCGCATAACTAGTGAAATACCTGATGTCGCAAGGGTAGTCTACGATATTACACCAAAACCCCCGGCAACCATAGAGTTTGAATAGTCTAAGGAATCCAAGAATGATATTCCAATTGTTGATGAAGCGAAAGCTGTAATTAAAATTTTTGAAGGATCTAAAGGGCACAGTTCCAAAATCCAGTTATTCCAACGAATATATCAGATGCAGATGCGATTACAAATCCGTGTAAATCCGCGAAATCCGTGTCTTTTTATTTTTTCAGACGCGGATTAACACTGATTTACACCGATTTTACCTAAAGTCGGTGTCTAAAAAATAACTGGAAAATGGGAAAGTGCCGATCTAAAGTATACCTACCCGGATTAATAAAGTGGTTAATCCT
Organism: Methanosarcinales archaeon; assembly: GCA_014859725.1. NCBI lineage: Archaea > Methanobacteriati > Methanobacteriota > Methanomicrobia > Methanosarcinales > Methanosarcinales archaeon. The sequence goes on from JACUTQ010000014.1 coordinate 16,655, forward strand.
AATTGGAAGCTTTGCCCTTATTGTGGTACTGAGAAATCATAGTAGAAATAAATACTATTAATCCAATCAACTAAATCAGATGAGCAAAAGTCACAAAAAAAAAGAACATTCTCCTGATTTTCCCACAGCTGTCTGGCATGGTAAGGACCTATTTGAAGGCAAACCTGTTGATTCATTGACTGTCATTTTTCATACAATCGGATGTCATTGGAGCCATAGCGGTGGCTGTTCAATGTGTGGGTATTTCAATGATAGTGCTACCGTCCCGCCTGGTGATGAAAATCTCATCTCACAATTTGATCATGTACTAAAAAAAATAGGAAATAATACTGCCCTTATTAAGATATTCACATCAGGCAGTTTTTTCGATGATCGAGAGATAGCACACTCTGTAAGGACAGGGATATTTGAAAAGATCGGGGATATTGGGACCATAAAAAAAATTGTTGCTGAAACACGGCCCGAGTTTGTGACTGAAAAAAAGCTTAACGATTCGCTTGAGATACTTGATAAATATGGTATCAGGTTAGAAATCGCTGTTGGACTTGAAACAAGCAATGATGCAATCCGAAAGGATTGCATTAATAAAGGATTTACTTTCAATGACTTTATTAAAGCTTCTAAGACTGCCAAATCTCTTGGAGTCACAACAAAAGCATATTTACTCTTAAAGCCGCCATTTATTTCAGAAAAAGCTGCCATAGATGACATTATTGCGTCAATAACTGACGCAGCACCTTACGCAACTACGATCTCAATTAATTTGTGCAATATCCAAAAAGGTACACTGGTCGAAGAATTATCTGAACGTAAAAGTTACAGGCCACCCTGGCTTTGGAGTGCAGTATACGTGCTTATTAAGGGTAAGGAATTGTTCCCTGAAATAACTTTGATGTCGGATCCGGTAGCAGCTGGCTTAAATAGAGGCCCTCATAATTGTAAAAAATGTGATGGGGATATAGCCCAAATACTACGTGATTTTTCAATTTCACAGGATACAGGTGTATTATCTGAAGTGGATTGCGATTGTTATCCTTTATGGGAAAAAGTGATCGAACTTGAGGATAATACCTTCGGTTCCTATCTAATAAAATAGAACAATCAAATAGAAAAAAATTCCGGTTTGACCCGGAATGTTTACATTGGCTTTAAATTAAGAATTTAAGCAGATCTTTACTTAAACGTGTTTCCATACCAAGACGGTTCAGTATCGAATCATCTGATTCGCCTTCACTTTTTAAAATTTCAATGCGATCAAATATCTGTGGTTTGATCTCGTAGTACTCATTGATATCCTTTCGATGGCCCCAAACATCTCCTTCCAAAAGGGTAATACCCTGCATTTCCAAAAACATTAATGTGGAAGTAGATATTGTCTTTTTATATGAAGTTGGAATATGAATAGCTTTCAGATCCTCGCATCTCTGGACAAGTAGGAAAATATCTTTATTTGATGGTCTAAATGCCAGATGGATCATTTCTTCATTACTTTCTAATGTAGCGATTTCTTCTTTTGAACTTACAACTCGTATTTTCAATTTTATCACCTATTCTTTCTTTAGTTTATATTAATAATCTGAAGATTTCTTTGTTATTTATCGCAATATTTATATTTGCTGGTAATATAGAAATACTTATTCATAATTATATATCTTAACTAATGGAATTTTTTTCAAAATATAGTTAATTTGAAGATAAAGATGTCGATTTAAAAAACCCCACTGTTCCTGTGTAAAAACTGCGAATAAATTCGCACATAAAGATAAACCTTTATGGGGTTATTCAAATATAATAATAACAATACTCACAAGCAGTATTGAGAGGAAAACATGTATAACGAGATGGAAAATATTTCCAGGGCATTCAAACGATATAGGTTTTACTATAAATTAACAGATTTCATCTTTTATTTCTTGATATTGTATGTACTGGCTTATTATCTGAATATTATCTCTTTTTTTTCGCAATATATAGAATATTATGTATTTGATTCAGTTTCCCTGGATGAGATAATTGTTTTTGGGTTGTCGGCACTAATCGCAATACTTATGGTTATTATCATATACCTGAAAAACCCGGCCCTTACTCCGATTGAGATGCTGGAATCCAGATACGTCTGGACCAGGGAAAGACTTCAGACTGCCTGGGATAAGAGGGACGAAGACAACGTAATAATAAACCACTTGAGATCACAGGTCACATCATGCCTCGAAAAGGTAGATGTAGGATCGTTCCTTAACAAAAAACATCTGGCTATCAGATTACTGGTATCTCTAATATTGCTGGTATCCTTTATCGGTTTCTCTGATACACTGCCACCTCTGGAAATCACACCTGAAAATGTTAACCGGGTCATAGAGGATCTGGGCGGAAATCCTTTAGAGAACATAGTTTCTTCAGAAGAGGAAAAAAACCAGGATGGTAAACTGGATGAGGACATTTATGGTGATATATCAGTGGCCAGTATAGCAGGGGAAAATGTGGAACTGACCATTATTTCGGGATTGGGCACATCTGTGACCATACGTAATACTGGTCCGGAAGATAAGGTACAGTTTGTGCCTTCCCAGACATATCCCGTGGATATAATATCTTCAGCAGCTGCAGATGAAAGCTATCAGGCCATCCAGCAATTATCTTCTACTGATAAGGACCTTATTATGGAATATGCAGTACTTCGCAGTAAACTGATAAAAAATTGATATATCAATAATTAATTAAAACAACATCTTTGAGGAATATTATGAACAAAGACATACCCGATCTTTCAGATACCTACCACCATTCTGGTGAGATATTCAAATCGATCTACGACGAAATTGGAAAAGTGGTGGTGGGTCAGAAAGATGCAATAACCCAGATATTGATTGCCATTTTGTGTGATGGGCATGCACTGATAGAGAGTAATCCCGGCCTGGGCAAGACATTGACTGTAAGTACTCTGTCCCAAATCCTTGATCTTAAATTTAGCAGGATACAGTGTACACCTGATTTGATGCCCTCTGATATCACGGGTACTTATGTGGTTGAAGAAAGAGGCGGCAGGAAAGAATTCAGGTTTGAGCCAGGTCCTGTATTCACTAATATCTTGCTTGCTGATGAGATCAACAGGGCATCTCCCAAGACCCAGAGCGCTCTGCTTGAGAGTATGCAGGAAAAGCAAGTTACAGTAGGCAATGAGACATTTACTCTGGACCGGCCTTTTTTTGTACTGGCTACTCAGAACCCTATTGAAATGGAAGGGACATTCCCGCTACCTGAAGCCCAACTAGACCGGTTTCTGTTAAAGGTCAACCTGGATTATCCCTCTTTTGAGGAAGAAGCTAAGATAGTTGACAGGTATACCAGAAATATTTTACCAACTGTTGACAGGATAATCACAAAAGACTTACTTCTCAAGCTGCAGGCACTCACCAGGGACATTCCCATTTCAGACGAATTAAAAACACGGGTCATCAAGATAGTAGAAAGAACCAGGACCGATACAGAATATATTGAATTTGGAGCATCACCACGGGCCAGTATCGGACTTATCCTGGCTGCCAAAGCAAAAGCGCTGATAATGAGCCGCAATTATGTAAGTGAAGAAGATGTGCATTCAATGGTATTTCCTGTATTACGGCACAGGATCATCCTGAACTTTGAATCCCAGCGCAAGGGTGTGACCCATGATCAGGTGATCGAGGGAATAATCAAGCACTCAAAGCATCTATCCTGAAAAACGACGTATATTATCCAGATCATGATCTCTACCGATTTCTTACGTGAACTTGACCGGTTTACCTTTTCTGCAAGAAAGAGGGTATCAAACCAATACACAGGAGCGCGCCGTTCTACCAAGATCGGAAGAGGGACCGATGCGTATGGATTCCGTGAGTATGAAAAAGGGGATGATTTCAAGACAATTGATTGGAGGGTTTATGCCCGTTCTGAAAAACTGTATGTCAGGCAGTTTGAAGAATACAGGGACATGACTACTCATATACTGCTGGATGTTAGCGGTAGCATGGAATATCCATCAGAAGGAACTAAAAAATACGATTATGCTGCCATGCTGGCAATTGGATATTCTTATCTGGTGATGAAAGAGAATGAAAAATTCGCAATATCCACTTTTTCCGATGAGTTAAATGTATCCAGACCTGGAAGGGGAAGAATAAACCTTATGTCAGCCATTGATCTGCTAAATACCAAAAACCCTGGTGGACGCACAGGATTCTGGAATTCCATAGATCATTATAGCAGGCTGATAAAATCAAAATCAAGGGTAATTATAATCTCAGATTTTCTGGTACCCCTTGATGATATAAGGCTGGCATTATTTAGAATGGGGCGCCATGACCTGATCGTAATTCAGGTGCTTGACCCTTCAGAAATTGAACTTTCCACCTTAGGAGCTGTAAAACTTCACGACCTTGAGACCTCTGAACAGTTATTTACAGATATCAATAATTTCCTTGTGTCGGAACATAAAGAAGAGTTTGAATCACATATTTCAGCTATAAAGACCGAGTGCAATCGCCTTGATGCAGATTTCTTCAGTTTCAGTACAGACCTGCCTATCTTTGAGGCCATCTACAGGACCATTCACGGGAGATGAATTAATTGGCTATTATTCCTGAGATATTTTTTTCCAATACCCTGGGACTGCTGGCTCTTGCCAGTGTGATCCCGCTTATCATACTTTACCTGCTGCGTCCCAGGACTATAGACCTCAAAGTCCCTTCCCTTTTGTTTTTCCTGGAACGTGAACATCAGCGTAACAAATTATCCTTACTTCTAAGAAAGCTCATAAGAGACCCCCTGTTTATTATACAACTGCTGGTGTTGATCCTGCTAAGCCTCTGCATTGCCGGGCCATATATTGCGGATGAGTTGGCTTCAGGTCAGTATACAGTAATAGTGATTGATAATTCGGCCAGCATGCAAGCTGGCGGCCGGCTGGACAAAGCAAAAGATCTGGCTGTCCGGAACCTGTCCAATGTAAATAGTGTAGTATGGGCACAGAATGTCCCTATACTGGCAATACATGAGGTAGACATTTCCAGCACGAAAAAGATCATTGAACTAACACCACAACGGGCCGTTGCATCTGACCTTGCAGCAGCTATTACTTATGGCCAGCGACTGGTGGGACCTGGCGGGGTGGTAATAGTATATTCTGATTTTGCAAGCTGGACAGGGGATGACCCGCAGGTAGCAAAAACCCTGGCAGAATACGATGGTATTGAAGTGAAATTCATACAGGTGGGAGAGGCCAGTGAAAATATAGGCATCACTAACGGATGGCTGGATGTGAAGGACGGCAAGAATAACCTGAATTTGATTATTAAAAATTTCAATAACAGGGCTGAGAAAGTCACATTGAATATTAAAACAGGAGGGACATCCAGGGGAGGTTCACTTTCCGTTCCGGCTGACCAGTCAGCAGCATATATTGTAAAGAACATCGCCAACGGGATTACTGAAGTCTCTATAGACAACGGCGGTGCGCTTGCAATAGATGATACTGCTTATGTATCGGTTCTGGCAGGGTCTGGAGGCAGGGTCCTGATGGTGGATATGAGGGATCAAAATCCTACCAGAACTGCATTGGACCTGCTGTCAGTAAGTGTTGAATACAGTTCCACTTTGCCGTCTGATCTATCCCCATATGGTACTATTATCCTGGGAAACGTCAATAATAACACTCTGGGACCCGGGTTTTCGGATTCTCTTTCAGGGTTTGTGGACAATGGCGGTGTTTTGATAGCATCTGCAAATGAAGGTCTGACCGGTCTTAAAGGCTTGCTCCCCATATCCATCACTGGATTATCAAATGAAACCGACCTAAGTCTGGTTTCTGAAAGTGCTTTGACCAAAAACCTACCCTTGACCGATGTGGAAGTGGTACGACACATTAAAGGCAGTTCAGTAGATGGATCAATTGTGCTTATTGAAGCTTCTGATGGATCACCCATGCTATCCTATGTTCGACAGGGTGAAGGAAAAGTGGTCTATCTTGGGCTAAATGATATCACGGGTGATAATGCCTGGTCTGGCTTCAATACCTTGCCGGAATTTCCACTGTTCTGGAAAAATATGTTTGACTGGGTGGGAGGCACAAACCTGGACGAGCTTAATGTAAAAACAGGCACCATGTTGAGGCTGCCTTCAAAGCAAGTGGTGATAAATCCCGATGGCACCACAATAACCACTACCAATCTGTGGATCGATCAGGCAGGTATCTACAATATCGGAGGGGAAATGGTAGCATCAAATCTTTATAACTCAAAGGAATCCAACATAGGTGAGATATCCCTTGATGCCAGTTCGATTGGCAGCAAGTTGATAGAAAGGCCTGAAACTTTAAGCAGTGAAGGCAAAAAAAATATCTCGGCTTATTTGATCTGGGTTGTTCTGGGTCTTATACTTCTGGAAATTATGATCATACAGCGCAGGAGGGAATTATTCTGATAGCTTTTGAGCATTTAGATTATCTACTGGCCATCGTACCTGTGCTGTTAATCGGCTGGGCAATGATCCGTAAAGGTGCCAAGCGCAATCTTATCCTGAGCCGGGTATTCATTGTTGCTTTATTAATTGCAGCACTGGCCGGGCCTTATAATCCGATGCCAGTGACCGAGACCGATGAAACACCATCCATCACAGTGTTATCAGATGAAAC
>JACUTQ010000015.1 GCA_014859725.1 Methanosarcinales archaeon
TATTGAGCCTTCATTTGTCAAATGAAATGGTTCACGATGTGTTGAGCCTTTCCAACTAATTGAATAAAAGGCATTCTTTACTCTGGAATAAACGTCCCAATTAGTTAGAATACTTTCCAAAAATAGATGAAAATAATAATAAAGTCATTTTATTCACATTTTATACCCAGATGTTTTATTTTATTGAAAACGGCCAGGTTAATGAGTAGAGGTGTAAGACTTTCCAGCATAGATGAAGCTTCAAGAGGACCGGCGATCAATGGCCTTAATTTTGGGATTTCTCTTACCAGATCGCACACTACCTGATTGGCATGTTCATCATCACCACAGATAAATACATCCATATTTAATTTCTTCCTGATCTTGCAGAGCTTTTTCGCAGATACACTATGGAAAGCAGAAACGAGTTTTACACTTTCCGGCACTGCACTTTTTATCTCCATTGCAGCTGAACCTGCAACAGGCTGGTCATATTTGAAATAACCATCTTTTTTCATTGGAACCACAATAGAAACAACGATCTGATCCTTAAGATCAGACTGCACCGACTCAATTGTAGATATCACATGTTCGTACGGCACTGATAATACAACAACATCTGCCTGCCCCACTGCATCCGGGTTGATACAACCTTTGATATTGCATGTCATGTCTATTTCTTTAAGGACATTAGTACATTCATTTGCCGCATATTCTGCTTTTTCGCATTTCCTGGAGCCAATAATAATATCATGGTTCTGAGCCCACCTCATAGCAAGTCCTTGTCCAATACTGCCAGTTCCACCAATAATTGCAATTCTCATGAGATCACTACTTCAGAGTATAAATCGATGATATAAATTGTTTATGCATTCGACTGACTATTCTGAACAAACGATATGCAATCACTGAATAAATGTATTCTACCTGGTAATTGTAATATCTTTCTTTGTCCTGAGTTTCAGTAGGAAGATGTTTGAGATATTATTTTTGTTTTCTTAAACCCCTCATAGCTTCTTTATGAAGCGACACGATCAGATCCCCCATCATGGCAAAGATGAACATTTGTATTCCAATTATTATGATAAGTGTTGTAAATATTGCCAACAATTGATGAGTTATCCCCATCATCCATTCATTTAATACATATATCCCGGCAACAAAACCAATAAGTATTGTAATCCCGCCGATCACACTAAAATAAAATAAAGGGTTATTAATTCTGGCCATATTAAATATCGTCCTCATTATCCTGAATCCATCTCTAACAGGATTTAATTTTGTATCACCTTCACCATGCCTTGGCAGATATGTGATGGGAACCACCTTGATATCAATTTCGTTTCTTACACATTCCACGGTCATCTCTGTTTCGATCTCAAATCCTTTCTGGGTCAAAGCCATTTTTTGGATTGTATCTTTGGTAAACCCCCTATAACCTGAAAGAATATCATCGAGCCATTCCCCATATGCGAACCCGAAAAGTTTGTTCAAAATCTTGTTTCCAATTGAATTCAGCCTGGTAAATGCACCTTTACCAGGGTTGGCGAAACGATTGCCGATCACGTGGCCGGCACCTTTTTCCAGTGCATCTGAAAGAAGATGAACTTCTGAAGGCAAGTATGTACCATCGCCGTCTATCATAATTACATATTCACTTTCAATAAGATCAAAGGCCTGGATGACAGCCTGTCCTTTTCCCTTACCGGTCTGCATCACTACACTAACTCCTCTCTCCCTCGCGATCTTGGCAGTTCCGTCCTTACTGTGACCGTCAATGACAAAGATATTAGAAAATCCCAAAGACCTGAACTCATCAATAATCTGACCTATGGTCCGGGATTCGTTAAGGGTGGGTATAAAGATGCAAAAATCTTCGGGTCGAATTTTCATATCAGTTGGAATCTTTTTGTTGAGTTATGATTAATTATTTGGTAATTACCTTGCAACCGTCCTCTTCGACCATGATAGTATGTTCAGCCTGGGATACCAGCGTCCCATTTGCTTCTTTCAGGATCGGATATGCTGATATATTTCCATTCTTTTCCAGTTGAAGCAGTGCAAAATCCAGGTGTTTGGAATTGATCCAGCGCTTGGCAAAAGGAAGGGTCTTGAATTGCCCGATCTCTTTTAATACTGCCCTGGCAGCGGGTGCCCTGATTGGTTTGGTGTTTAACAGGTGATATATCTCGGCATTACTACCTTCACTGATATAACCCCTACCGTTTGTAGCAAAGGGTTCTATCGCCACTATCTGGCCCACTTCAAGAGTAACGCCTCCTTCAATGGGTATATTGGGAATAGTAGGTGGAACATGCTGCATATACTGGGCCAGCCCGTGTCCTGTCAGATTGGACACAGGTTTATACCCGAACTCAGTAATGGTAGCATGGATAACATTGCCGATCTCTGCCGTATTGATACCACCATGGATAATTTTTATGGCGGCTTCAAGGGCAGCTTCGGCAGCTTCGGCCAGGTCGGGATGTCCTGACAGGTCAACTGTAATTGCAGTATCTGCGATGTATCCGTCGATATGTACACCAATATCCAGCTTGACCATATCCTCGCCAAATACCGCTGTGTCATCCTTTTTCGGAGTTGAATGGGCAGCCTCCTCGTTATTTGAGATGTTTATTGGAAAAGCGGGATTGCCTCCCATTTCACGAATCAGGTTCTCTGAAAATTGTGCGACTTCAAGCAGGGATGCTCCTACCTGGACTTGTTTTGCAGTCTCTTCCCTGACTTTGGCCAGGATATTCCCGGCTTTTTCATACTTTCCGATGATCTTATCTATTTCTTCCAACATCTCGCTTTCATCCATAATTATCACCATAAATCAAAATTATACCTGTAAATTCTTATCAAATATAGTTAAATTCTTGCATCCACTGGCAGTAACTAATACCATATCCTCTATCCTGACCCCACCCACGTCTTTATAATAAAGACCCGGTTCCACAGTAACCACATTTCCCTCTTCCATGATATCTTCCTGCAGACCCAAACCCGGTTTTTCATGTATATCAAGTCCCACACTGTGTCCCGTGGAATGGATGAATCCTTCCTCATCGCCTGCATCAAATCCCGCATCGTTAAAACTATCACACACTACCTGGTGTACTTCATTACCCATAATCCCGGGTCTAATCATATTAATGGCCATTTCCTGGACCGCCAGGACGGCTTCGTGCATCTCCTGGATCTTTCGCCCGGGTTCTCCCCTTACCACAGTACGGCTCATATCACAATAGTACCTGTGGAACGTATGGCGCGGGAATACGTCCAGTACAATGGGCTGATTGGCTTTTAATACACCACTTCCCCGCCAGTGGGGATCAGCACTCCCAGGCCCGCAGGCTACGATAGTATGATCAGCTTCACATCCATTGTCAATTAAGTAGTGGTGAATAATCGCCCTGATATCCTCAGCAGTGAGTGGCTTACCATCTTTTATCAGTTCATCATCCTGGATACGGGCTTTGCCAATGACATCCAATGCTTCAGCAACGGCCTGTTCACATGCACGTTGAGCGGTTGAGATAGCATGGATCTCATCTGATGTCTTTTTCTCCCTTAATTTAGTAATAGGACTTCTAATGCAGTTAAGGTGAATGGCTTCGCTACTCAGGCATTGTGCATAGAACAATGGGAAATTTCTGGGGACTGCAATGCTATTGCATCCCTCTTCCTTAATAAGGCCAGCCAGCATCATACAGTATGCTTTTCCGCCCTCTTGATATTCTATTAATTTTTCCTTAAGCTTGTAATCGGAAGTTGAGCGGATGTCCTTTACACGGGATTCCTTTTCAGCCCGGCTCTTCTCCATGCCTGAGACCAGCAGTATTTCTTTACCTGTATTCAGGTACGTAAAAGCATCACCTGCTAAAAAACCGGTGGCATAGTACATGTCTGCACTGCAGATACTATCCGAGTGCGTCAGGAAGGCATCCACTTCATTCTGTATCAGGAAATCTTTAAGTTCCATTATATCCACTACTTCTGGTTTAATACTCCTCTTGCAGCTAATACGCCAGTAGCAGAGGAATTGACAATATCTCTTGACAATCCGGCACCATCCCCGGCCGCATAGAGATCGGTAATACTTGTCATCATATTATGGTCCACATCAAGGCGCATGGAGTAGAATTTGATCTCCGGAGCATATAACAATATGGAATCTGAAGCAACCCCGGGTATGATCTCGTTCAATACTTCCAGACCTTCGATGATATCCATCACGATACGGTGGGGCATTGCCATAGAAATGTCTCCGGGTGTAACATCTTTTAAGGTATTAACAACCGGGTTTCGCAGTATCCTCTCAGAGGTTGAGCGCCGTCCCCTGCGCAGGTCACCCATGCGCTGTATCAAAGGTTTCCCTCCACCAATGGTGGTGGCAAGTTTGGCTACCGAACGGCCGTACCTTGTAGTATTCTCGATAGGATGGGTTAGTTCCACCCTTACCAGGAAAGCAAAGTTGGTGTTCTCAGATTCTACATCCTTCATGGAGTGACCATTGGTAGCTATGAAACCATCGTACTCTTCCTTTACCACGAACCCGTGATGATTGGTACAAAAGGTCCTGACGAAATCATCGTATTTTCGTGAAAAGATATGGAACTTGGGGTCCCTGTTGATCTTTGTTACAGGTTCCATTATAATAGCAGGCACTTCCACCCTGACGCCGATATCGATGCCTGCGTATCTGGCCTTGATATTATGCTGTTTTACTAATTCATCCACCCAGCTGGCGCCAATGCGACCAGGAGCCAGTATGGTGGATCTGGCCTCGATGATGCTGCCGTCTTGTAAAGTAACACCTGCACAGCGGCCGGACTTGATAACCAGATCAGTGACAGCAGTCTCAAGCATGAACTCGATACCTGAATTTTCAAGATCGTGCTGGAATTTTTCGATCAACTGGGGTGTCCTGTCAGATCCGATATGCCGCTGGGGTATGTCAAGAAATCTGGCGCCAGCCGATGCTGCACTACGTTTTAATGCTTCAATTTCGGCAGCCTTTGGCCGGTTTAATTTATCAGGGGCACCATATTTCAGGAAAACCTGGTCAATATAATTTACTAGTGACCATGCATCATCGGGAGATCTTGTGAACTGGCTGAGGTCCCCCCCTATGTCGGGGCGAAGATTGAGCGTACCGTCACTGTATGTACCGGCTCCGCCCACACCGCTCATGATGTCACATGGTTCGCAGTGGGTACACCTGCTGACCATATCCATCTTGCATTTGCGTTTAGAAATATCCCGGCCCTGCTCAATAACAATAATTGAAAGACCCTTATCAGCCAGTTCGTGGGCCGCGAACATACCGGCAGGGCCTGCTCCTATAATAATTACGTCATAAACATCATTCACGACAGTACCTCTTCAAGCCTGCCATACTTGGCTGCCTTCTTGATCTCCCTGGCAATCCTGCGGCCTGTGGAAAAGTCAGGACCTATCATGTCAGAGTACGGTGACCCTGAGATGTATAGATTGGTACCTGCTACGATCCGGGCAGATATCTCGAATATCCTGAACTCCAGTTTATCAGTGCATACGGTCTCCAGGCAGAAAGGTCCGATCATGCCGCCGAACAGGTCAAGGGAACTCTCAACCACCTGTTCGCCCAGTTCAAAGATCTTGGGCAGCAGCGATTCCCTTGCCACCAGGGGCATGTTGCCTGTGACCACAAAGGAAGGGTAGACCCCTGCACCCTCTAATTCCCGCGGTGATCCCAGCCTGAAGATCTCGTCGGCATTGGATTCCACCCTGTGGTCCATGCTCATCAGCTCCAGGGTGCCTTTGCTCAATGTGTAGCCGTCTTTTTTTATGGGTGAGTAGAAATAATGTAGATAGTACCTTGTCCCCACTATAAATTCCTGGATAGTGAAGGGCTGGGATTCATCCAGTCGCTGGTAGAACTCGGCCTTGTTCTTGGCAACGAAGAAGCCGCGGCCTCCCTTTGCACCGTGATACTTCACCATTACCGGGGAGTTGATATCCTTTGGATCATCGATCTTGCGCGGCATGGTGATGCCGGCTCCTTCCAGCCACTGGCGTTCCTTATTGCGGTCCGATTCCCATTCCAGTACCCTGCGGTTGCCGAAGGTGGGTAGTTCCAGTTTCATGAAGTTGTCGTGGCCCATATATTCAACAAAAGATCCGGTTGGGATGACTATAACATTTTTTTTAGCAAGTTCCGGTGCTTTATTCAGGATGTCTGCATAATTTTCCACAACCATGTATTCATCTGGTTTGGCCAGCGGAAAAGCATCATAGAATTTGGGAGGCTTTCCCAGGCAGATGCCCAATGTCCTGAACCCCTCTTTTCGGGCTCCATTAAAAATCTGGAGACTGGTGTGACTGGTAACTGTGGCAATGGTGAGGTTATCCAGATCGTAACCTGAGAGGATATCTGAAATTCTGTCAATAACCATGATTGAGATCTTATTTTGTGCCATTGATCATAATTGTTTGAGGAAGTATTTAAGAATGGGGGATTTGGCTCCCCGGTTTTGCCATCAACGGCGGCATGGTCTCTATAATGAAGAAGAACATTTCACCCGTCAAACAGACGACATTATCAAATGTGGTTCAATATTATAAGCATCATCAATAAAATTTTTTAAATAACCGACAAATATATATATGGCAATGACTAATCAATAAGATGGAGAAGATAGAAATTATTATTCGATTTGGGAGTTTTCCACTCTTCAAAAGATGTTCAAAATAATTCATGAGCGGGTTGGGGAGTGGGGGTTAGTTTATAAAAGATGTTATACCCGCTCAAATAAAGATTATTTTTATAGGTTATTAAGTTAACGTTGTTTTATTTCGAAATTATTTATTAAGATTCGATTTGTCAGTCTTGGCAGAGTAAGTATTAGCCCTGAACCTATCCCTTTGCCTAAGTGGTTAAACTTTCTTTCTTAACACTGGTAGCCCTTGCACACTAATCCAATCGTATTCCACACCATCCTACAAGTTGACCTCACGTTTTCTATTTCCTAACCAGGGTATTGGTACATTTCTACCAGTTTCATCAAGCTTTTGCATTATCTTCATAACGGCATTTTTATGTCTATCCTTATAGTTGCCTTAGAACGTAAATGGCAATTTCGAGAATCCAGAAATCACATCAATGTCAAATATAATATGGATATTACAAGAGGTACAAGGATTTAGAAATATTTTTATATCTTAGTTTTTATTTTTGATTAAAATTAACGGAGGTTTGATTTTGAAATTAAGTAATATTGAAATGTTTGTACTTTTAGGAATAATCATTGCAGGCGCTGTTTTAATTAGCGGTTGCACAGATGAATTAGAGGAGACACATGTGGAGACATCTGAAGATGATGCACACACAGAGGAAGTAGCTGAACATCACTGGGGCTATGAAGGTGAAGGTGGGCCTGAACATTGGGCCGAACTGGGATACCCTGATTGCTCAGGCAATAATCAATCACCAATAAATATACCTGCAGGAACTTCAGTCCACACCGCTGATATCTCATTTAACTACGAGCCAACGGCACTGAATATTGTGAATAACGGGCATTCCATCCAAGTGGATTATGATGAGGGCAGCTCCATAGAGGTTGAAAACAATACCTACCAATTGCTGCAGTTACATTTCCACTCGCTTAGTGAAAATACCATAAATGGCAATTACTCTGATATGGAGATGCATTTAGTTCACCAGAGCGATGAAGGTGAATATGCAGTGATAGGCGTAATGATGGAGAATGGTAGTGAAAACAGCGCATATACACTAATTTGGGAGAACATGCCAGCAGAAGTGGGTGAAGTGGAAACCATAAGTGGTGTGAATATTGATGCAGATGATCTGCTTCCTGAAGAGCTAACATATTATAGATTTGATGGGTCGTTCACTACTCCACCTTGCACTGAAGGTGTTAATTGGTACTTGATGGATACTCCTGTGGAGCTCTCCAGTGAACAGATAGATGCTTTCAAAGAAATCTACTCAAATAATTACAGACCAGTTCAACCTCTTAACGATCGTGAATTTTACTAAAAATAGTAAAATTAAGATTTTAACGAGGACATAATGATGGGGACTGGCTGTCCCCTACTTTTTTTTATGGATTTAGGATGTTATGATCTTTCAATCACAACCATAAGATCGCCCACTTCCACCACGTCCACAGCATGACCTCCAGACAGTATCTCCCGCTCAAAGGCCACAGCATCCGGTTCCAATGTTATGGTCTCATCTTTAATTTCCAGTTGAATTGACCCATTTGCCACCTGTGCTGCAATAACTTGAGGATCTGCCGATTTAAGCGCGCCGATAATTGCACCTGCTTTATTCTTGAATTTCGGACCTATGACACTCATATTAGGCTTAATTCCGCTGACTATGTGTTCAAACTCAGGATCCCCCTCATGAACCTCTATCTCAGCGTTGATCGTACCAGCTATATCAGCCACGTCCAGAATTCTGCCGTACATCCTGATCTTCCCTAACGGAGCATTAAGGGCCATCCCTGCATCAGACTTAAACCGCCTGATTGCAGCAGTGATCTCTGTCACATGCCCGCCTCTGGATTCTGCTGCTGCATCAATGGACAACTCATCCACTTCAGGCCATGGGGATTGGTGTATGCTTTCTTCATGCAGTAGTGAATATACCTCTTCTGCAAAATAAGGAATAAATGGAGCCAGCATCCGTGCCAGTGCATCCACTGTGAGATATAATGTCTGCTGAGCGGCTTTTTTAGCTTCAACATCATCACCATACAGCCTTGACTTCACAAGCTCGATATAGTTATCTGCCACTGTTTCCCAGGCAAAACCCCTGACGCTTTTCAGGGTCTCGTCGAACTGGTAAGCGTCCATACTGGCCGTGGTGTGCTTGATAAGTGTGTTCAGTTTGCTGAGCAGCCAGCGATCTATTGTCCTGTACTCTACATCACCTGGCTGGTAACCTTCCAGATGCGGCATGCAGAACCTGACAATGCTCCATAGTTTTTGCTGGAACCTGTGACCTGCCACCACGTCCTTCCAGCTGAACATGATATCTGAACCCGTGGAGCCACCAATGGCAGCCCACTGCCTGAAGGCGTCGGAACCGTATTGTTCCACTACTGCTTCGGGCATTACGATATTGCCCAGGCTCTTGCTCATCTTATGGCCGTCCTCCCCCAGCACCATACCGTTGATCACGATATCGTCCCAGGGCCGCAGGTCTGTCAATGCACTGGCGCGCAGGATGGTATAGAAAGCCCAGGTCCTGATAATATCATGACCCTGGGGGCGCAATTGGGTAGGCAGTCTGGCATCGTCCCTGGACAGCCAGCCAGCCACATTAAGGGCAGATATGGACGAGTCCATCCAGGTGTCCAGCACGTCCTCTTCTGGCAAGAAGGAGGTGGAACCACACATGCAGGGTTCTGGGGGTTGGGACGTATTAGGGTCGAAAGGCAGCCACTCCTCTTTGGCGACAATGACCTCACCGCACTCATCACAGTACCACACAGGGATGGGCGTGGCAAAGACACGCTGCCTTGAAATGCACCAGTCCCATTCCATGGTCCCGGTCCAGTTCTTGAGCCTGATCTCCATATATGGGGGTACCCAGTTGATCTCTGATGATTTTGAAATGATATCGTCTGCATCGATCTTTATGAACCACTGCCTCTCTGAGAGTATCTCAATAGGGGTCTTGCAGCGCCAGCACAGTCCCACGTTCTGATCCAGCACTTCCTGTTCATATATGAGCCCTGCATCCTTCATGTCCTTTGTAATAGATTCTTTGCATTGGGCCAGGGTCATACCTTCATATTTCCCTGCTATGGCGGTCATATTACCCTGCTTGTCAATTGCCTTGCGTAAAGGCAAACCCAGTTCAACCCACCACCGCACGTCCTGCTTGTCGCCGAACGTACAGATCATGACTACACCGGTACCAAACTCAGGGTCCACTTCTTTGTCAGCCATGACTGTCACATTATGACCAAAGACGGGAACTTCAATCTCCTGGCCGACATATTGTTTATATCTGTCATCATCAGGATTGATCGCCACTGCCACGCAGGCAGCCAGCAATTCGGGCCTGGAGGTGGCAACGTCCAGCTTGTCGAAATGGAAATAATTCAGCGTGGTCTGCCTGGCTTCGTATTCCACCTCTGCAAAAGCGATGGCGGTCTCGCACCTGGGGCACCAGTTGTTGGGATGGTCCGAGCGGTATATCATGCCTTTATTGTACATCTGGACAAAGGAACGCTGGGTCTTGCCGTAGTATTCCGGCTTCATGGTGATGTATTCGTTGCTCCAGTCGATACTGAAGGCCAGTCGACGCATGGTTTGGCGCATCTTCTCGATATTGCCTACCGTGAGCTCCTCGCACAGCCGCCTGAACTCAGCCCTTGGTACCTGGTTCTTGGTGATGTTGTGGATCTCTTCCACCTTGACCTCGGTGGGGAGGCCGTGACAGTCCCAGCCTTCCGGGAACATTACGTTGAACCCGCGCATCCGCTTATACCTGGCAATGAAATCGATATAACACCAGTTCAGCGCATTGCCGATATGAAAATTGCCTGTAGGATAGGGCGGTGGGGTATCTATAATATATTGAGGTTTTTCAGAATCCCAGTCAAAATAGTTCATAGAATCGGACCAGCTGTTCATCCATTTAGGTTCGATATCCTGTGGATCATATTCCTTTGGCAGCTGTGTTGCAGACATATATTTTTGCCTCTTGATAATTGAAATTTGATTATTTATTAAGTTGAAACATGCAACAAAACACGCACAAGGTAAATATTATTATCGGTGTTGCAGCAGTTGACCGTGGATGTCTATTTCATGTTCCATGATCCTGGTGGATGAGATGGGTTGCCTGTCATAGGCAAGCACATATTCCACCCGTTCTACTTTTATGGGTTCTTTCCTCAATTCGGCGCGCCTGGCATTTATAAGGTTGCCGGTTGGTTCTGTTTCTGGTGAGACCACAAGGTATTCAAAGTCTTCCTCTATGGTAGGGCCAAAAGGATCTTCCAGACAAACGATTTTGGGGCTGGCTCCGAATTCTTCGAGCATGAACTGAACAAGTTTTTGTTTTCTGATCTCCCATTCTTCTACATAGCGGAGCCGCTTTCGTGCCATTTCATTGGAAGTTATGCCAATAATAAGCTCGCCGTTGGAACTTAACTGATGAGCTCTGGACAGTAGGGCTTTGTGCCCATCATGCAGGGGACTAAAGGTGCCTCCAATGGCGACGCGGGACATGAGGTGTGTTATTTGCATACTGAACAATAACAGTATTGATGTATTTTTATCATCAGGTTTTATACCTGGTATTTATTGGCATCGCAGAATCGTTTTTTAAAAAATAATTAAATAATAGTATATTAACAGATAAATATTTAAAATATGAGATTATTTTGAAAATTTAAACTAATATAAACGTTATAAAACGTTTTTCTAATATTTTCATTAAATAAAATCTGAAAAACGCTGATAATGCTTAAATAATAAAAAATAGATTATCTAATATCAGGAAAA
The DNA here is from genome assembly GCA_014859725.1 of Methanosarcinales archaeon. Taxonomy (NCBI): domain Archaea; kingdom Methanobacteriati; phylum Methanobacteriota; class Methanomicrobia; order Methanosarcinales; species Methanosarcinales archaeon. Next base: position 11,521 of record JACUTQ010000015.1, read on the forward strand.
GTACCAAGAAATGAGCGGGAAGGGGAGTGGGGAAAAACTTTACGCTTCCCGCAAAATACAAATTATTCTGTACTGTATATTTCGATTTTCTAATTATCGAACAGCCTGCACAAGTGCGGGTGGAGTAAGATCGAGACGGGCACCCAGGCAGAGTGAAGGAGAAAGGGAACGGCAGGATGAACAGTACTTACCAGTTATTTATCCAGTATGAATGAGAAGTCCAGGATCAGCGCAGGGATTATGGCAATAATTGGCAGGAACAAGGCCGCCAGATACAAATTGTTGTGACAGGACAATCCCTCTCCCTGCAATGTATAGAGACATACCGCTACCGATCAATTCAAAGTAAGGCCCACCAGCAATCACCCATCTAAGGATCCATCACCACTTAACACCCAAAGCCCGCTGGAATAATCCAAAAGCGCCTGCCAGCCCCCTCACCACAAGAGGGGGCAGCAGCAGAGCCAAAGAAGATGGGGGCTTGCTCAGTTAAATAACCTTATAAATAGATTTCTGGTGGCTCCGGCATCTTCATAATTTACACCTCAAAAAAAGACTTACAGCCCTGCCCTTTCAACAATTACATCGGCTATGTCCTTAGCATTGTTAAAAGGAAAGTCGCTGGCTTTCAACAGTTTTCCTGCTTCACCTGCAGTCACTTCAAGATCACCTGCTTTGCAAGTGGTATTTGCACCGTCAGGGAACCCTGCAAGCAGGTCTTGCGGTGATTTTATGGGAAACTGTGCCCCTGCAAGTCCCATAACGATCTGACTATGTATTTCATCTCTGATGTTCATGGTTCAGTCTCCATCATTGCTTTTATTTCACCTGCTGTTTTTGAGATCGCACAATCGTTACTGTGGTTCTCACAATTGAAACAGGCACTTTTTACAGCTACCAATGATTCTCTAGCTTTTTCTTTTGTTAGACTCTTGTTTGAATATTTCCATACAGGCATTCATAACACCTCAATGTAATATAGAATGGTTATGAATATATATTTGAGCGTTACTGAAATGTACTAACTACAGTATTGTACTTAATTAACCTTCATAGTTATGATGGAAACCTTTTTACGGTCTTATTGTAAAATAGTAAATCATGGACAATGATGGATCCCAGCAGGAAATCCTTGAAATAAAACAAAAGCTACAGGAGATCCATACCGACATAAAACGGTTTATGGAAAATGCAAACCAGCAGCATCTGGAAATGGTTCTCGAAGGGTCACGACAGAACATTTCAAGTGCTGTTTTCGGGCAAGTAATAGGAGATATAGAGGATGACCTGGATTGCGGTATGATAAAAAAATGCGAGATGCGTGATACCTGTAAGGCAGATTTCAGTGCTTTTCTACAAAATAATGCTGGCCTGCTAAAGCACAATAGCATGCCGGAAGATGTCATTTTGGATAATGGTTCCCAATTAACTGAGATGAAAAATAATGCACCATATAAACAATGCAGCAAGTGTTTTTCAGAAGTTCAACATTTATTTGAAAAACAAGTCGGTCTGATGCGGTCTTTACAGATCTACAAATCTGAAGAAGGGGAGATTCATGAAATATCCCGGTTATCTGAAGAAAACATGGTAAAAGATGTAATTGAGCCCTTGTCCAATAAACAACGGCTGCAGATATTAAAAGCTGTGTCAACTGAAACCAGGACTTTTTCGACCCTTTCTGAACTCACCGGGCTTCGTGGAGGTAATTTGATGTTCCACCTGCAAAAATTAATGGACACCGGAATGATCTTGCAGCGCCATGAACGGGGTGATTATATGATAACCGAAAAAGGATATACTGTTCTAAAAGGTATCAATGATATCTTTTCCACTTTGAATTCTTGAGGAATTCCCCAATTATATTACACCGGACAATTACACTAAATTAAGCATCCATTCCCACTTCGATTCATGATAAATACTTTAATAATTATTATAATATATCTATATTTCTATTGATATAATGACGAATGTTTTGTTTTTTATTCAAAAAAAGTATGTATTGCAGGCCCAGGAGGTAAAACCGGAAAAAAAAAGCCGCCGGCGGGAATTGAACCCGCGACCTACTGATTACGAATCAGTCGCTCTGCCAGGCTAAGCCACGGCGGCGGTCAGAGATTCCATAAAAAGAATATCTGTTCTTATTTCCTGTATCGAATATTTACTTATCGTTGCCGAAATTTCTCTTCCGGTCTAAGTCATTTAGCATTCAATAAGAGAATTATTTCCACAATAATCACAATAATTATCATCCTGTATGACAGTACATTCCTCATCAAACCTAAAACATGATTTTGTGGTGCATTTGACTTTCCTTCCCATTTTTTCCTTCATTTGCTTTGCTGTTTGAAAACCACTATGCACAGAGCTATGAATTTCAGATTTCGTCAGCCTCAACCCCCCCGCTTCCACTGGAACCTTTACAGACTTGTGGTTCCGGACCCAATCCGTTATCATGAGTTTACTCTGTGTGCCCGAACACTCCCGGATCTCCTGATCCATCCATTCAGTTAAGTGTTGCCTGACCCCCATACCTCCCTTTTTTGCGAACCTGGAATCGCACAGCACCAGTACACCCTCTTCATCAGCAGCCCTGTGTACCCTGCCCAGTCCTTGCAGAGCCCTGTTCATGGCAGGGAGGGTATACGCAATGAACATTCCTTTCTGTTTGCCGTATTTGTTCTTATAATACTCATTTACTGTTTTCTGGATCTCTGTATATGCGGTGAGCGGCAATCCCACCACCATAGCACCCTTTAATGCTTCGCCCCTGTAGTCAATGCCTTCACTCATCTTGCCCCCGGCCACTGCCAGCAATACTCCAGGTTTTACTGCCCTTTTTTGGCCTGCCTGGAAAAATTGGGACAACACGGCAGGTACCTGCTGAGATTCCCTGGGTTCAAGAAAAATCTGCTTGCCTGCAGCCCTGGCAGCCAATGTAATAAAATCAAGATACTGATCAAGCAGACTGTATGATGTGAAATAGACTACTACGTTCCCTGGTACATTTGTAATAAACGAATCCAGATGATGTTCAATCTCGGCTACATTATCGGGTTCATTCCTCAAAGAACTCTGGGTGGTGGCGTCTTTAGCGGCAAGTATGAGCCTGTTCTCTGGTGGGAACTGATTTGGGAGACTCATGATAGTAGCCCTGCCGTTCTTTGAAAAATAATAAAGCTCATATGCATCCGGAGGTGAGAAAGTACCAGATATCATGATAGTGCTGTGGTGTGCATCCACCACGCTTTCGATCTGGAGGTTAGGGTCGATATTGCGTATCTCAAGATTGGTGGAAGTATATGTCTTGCTCCCAACTTTTCGCTCTTCAGTATATTTTACAGGGACGTAGGCTTCATCGTTCTTGGCAAAGTTCAGCATGAACATAAATTCGCCTACCTGCTGGAGATATATCTCCTGGGATTCTGATTCGGTCTCCTTTTGCCTGGCGATCACATCTGCCAGGTTCATGAGCTCGGCCACCATCCTGTCATCCTCCCTTAACAGGCTCTCGCCGAACACAAAATCAGCAAACATATGGGGATCGAACCATTCTTCTGATGAAGTCCCTTTCTCATTCATCTTTTCCATGAACCTGTATATCCTGGGCAGTATCTGTTCTGCTACTGCCAGGCTTTCTTTCAACCCGGCTTTATGGGCCTGTGCCCTGGAGGATTCAACCTCGCTTATGGCCCTCTTGACAATATACTGGGTAAGTGAATCGCTGTTCACGGCCCGTACTGAATCCCCCAGGTTATGCGCCTCGTCTATGAGCAGTATGGTCTTTTCAGGATCAATATCAAGCCAGTTATACATAGCTTCCCTGAAGGTATCATCAAAAACATGGTTGTAATTCAGGATAACCACATCAGCACCTTCTGCCGATACCGCCATCACTTCATACGGACACAGACTCCCGCAGTGAGATGCCAGTTCATCAGTTTGAATGATCTTATTTCCCATGGTGCGGGATGTTTGCTGCGCCAGCTTTGAACTTCTGAACCTTATCTCTCCATCAGCAAAATACGCTTCCTTGGACATTAGATAATAGGGACAGCAGGACCGTTCATCAGGCATTTCATCCATTACAGATTCCAGCAATTCATCATCCTTTGAAGGATCATAGACCGCATCACCTGATCTGCCTGACAGGCTCATAAACTCCCGCATTTTGGATTCCAACAATATCCGGGTCTTGATCTTCAGGATATCGCAGCCGAAATAGACATTATCCAGCTCATCCCGCAGCTGGCAGGTCTTGTCCTTACCTACCATATACGCAACACTGGGCCGTTTGTTTGTATGCTGCCTGATCTTTTGTATCTCATCCAGATAGATAGATACCTGACTCACAGTACGCAGTGCAACCACGATACGTTTATTACCCCGGGAAGCAAGCAGGGCAGAAAGGATACTGGTCTTCCCGCTCCCGGTGGGAGCATCCACCATCAGGACGCTGTGACCGCCCGTCCTGACAGCCTCAGCAGCAGCTTCAAGCATCTCCCTCTGGTGCGGCCTGTAATCCTGATAAGGGAACCAGCGGTCGATATCATCATCCAATTATCAGCACATCTCCACGAAATTTTCGAGCATTTTCAATCCCCAGTCCCCGCTTTTTTCAGGATGGAACTGGGTGCCCATCACATTGCCCTGCCTGTTGACCACTGCTGCAGCGAATTCCAGGTTGTAATCAGACGTGGCCAGGGTATATTCTGGAGCACAGTCTGCATAATAGGAATGGACAAAATAGACATATGTTTGCTGGGGCAGTCCCTTGAAGAACGCATGGTCGCTTTTGATTGTGAGCGAGTTCCAGCCCATGTGAGGTATCTTGCCCACTGATTCAGGGAACCTTACCACCTTTCCGGGCACCATGTCAAGCCCATAATTGACACCTCCTTCTTCAGATTGGCTCAACAGCATCTGCATACCCAGGCATATTCCCAGCAGCGGTTTTCCTGTGTTGACCAGTTCGATGAGGTCTGCTTTAAGAGGTTCAAGGTTTTTCATAGCATCCTGGAATGCTCCCACACCAGGCAGTACCACAGCATCGGCCTTTGACATGACAGCTGGGTCCGAGGATATGGTAACATCGGCTCCTGCATGTTCAATACCGCGGGTCACGCTCCTGAGGTTGCCCATTCCGTAGTCTATGATTACGATGTCTGTCATCTGGTACTAAGATGTATTGAGAATAGATAAATTTGAGGATTGTGGGAGAGGGCAGGGCAGCAGAGTGAGGATAGCGGGCGGCGGGTAGGAGCGTAACGGTTATGAGCTGGGTGTTATAGACAACAATTGCTTTTATTCATTTAGACAGGATTTACAGGATCGTCAGGATGGATTAGAATGGTTTAACCTGTAAATCCTACCTGAAAATTACTGAATCTGTATATTTTAACAGCTATGACGTAGCCCCCACTGCACTTCCCCCTCCCCGAGACAGTGGTCCTTCTCATCCGGTGGATATTCAAGGTGCAGCTTCTTCCTGTACTTATCGCTCAACAGCAGTCCGTCTATTCCATCTGGTATGATTTTTAGCTATTTGGAAATCTCAAAAATATCTGATCTGATATCTATATCCCTGCTCCACCAAAAAGAGTTGACGATTGGTCCCGAAAGTCTGTTCAGTGGTACCTTTTGATACAAGTGTGTAGAAATAAGAAGTGTGCTCTTTAGGTCGAAGAATGCGCCCCAATCGCTGTGCTTCCTCCTGACGCGAACCAAATGTACCTGAGATCTGGATCATGACACTGGCATCAGGCAGATCCACGGCAAAGTTTGCCACTTTGGATACAACAAGAATGTTGATGCGTCCCTGTCTGAATTCATCTTAAAGTTTCTCTCTCTCGTCATGCCTGGTCTTGCCTGTGATAATTGGTAGCCCTAATGATCTAGCAAGCTTTTCTATCTGCGAAATGTACTGGCCGATGATCAGGATGCTCTCACCTGCGTGGTTGTCCAACAGTTCACACACAAGCACTTTTTTGCGCTGGTTCTCTGCCGCGATGCGAAACTTAGCGCGTTGATTAGCATGAGCGTACCTGAGCTCTTCTTCAGCCGAAAGAGGAACGCGATACTCGGTACAGATAGCTTCTGCAATATAGCCGCGACTCTCAAGCGTCTTCCAGGGAACATCATATCGCTTGGGACCGATCAGTGCAAAGACATCATCCTCTTTCCCATCTTCGCGCACCAGTGTTGCAGTCAGCCCGAGTCGCCGTCTGGCTTGAATTGCTGTTGTTGCACGAAATACAGGAGCAGGGAGCATGTGTACTTCATCATATATAATGAGCCCCCAATTATGCTCGGTAAAGATGCTTAGGTTGTGCAACGGTTCGTCCTTAGTGCGACGAAGTGTCAACATCTGGTATGTAGTGATCGTGATTGGCTTGATCTCTTTGACACGGCCAGTAAACTCGCCAATGTCAGTTTCTTCGATGTAGGTCTTGGAGAGAAGTTCATCGCGCCATTGCCGGACCGAGACATTATTGGTGGCGATGATCAGAGTGTGGCTTGATATCTGAGTCATAGTCCCAAGTCCTATAATCGTTTTACCTGAACCGCAGGGAAGAACGATCACTCCACTGCCCCCCGTCTTCTGTCCTGCACAGTAAAACATATCTACGGCATCTTTTTGATAATCGCGCATCGCAAAAGAGTTACCCTCAAGGTCAATGCTGCGCAAAGAGAGTTCGAGCCGTTCTCCTTCCTGATATCCGCACAAATCCTTGACAGGGTAACCTGCCTTTATCAGTGCGTGCTTAAGATCGCCGCGTCTGAGCTGCGGTATGATAATCCTGGGAGACCGTCATTATCCACCCAGAACTGTTTCAATGACTCATTGTTGCGGATTCGTTCCAGAATACGGGAGTCTTTCACTTCAAGCTCCAAATAATCCTGTGCAGCTTTCTGTAATACCAACTTGCCATAGGTCTCATACCACTCCCCCATATCGACAATGACATTTGACGGAATGGAGTAACGCGAGAAATCTTCAAGACCATCTACGATCTCTTTAAACGGCACACCCAGTGCTGCCGCATTCCAGAGTGACAATGGTGTGACCCTGTAGGTATGGATAAACTCCGGCGATTTTACCAGCTCGGCAAAAAGAGCTGAAAAGTCCCGGCATTTTACGTACCCCGGGTGTCCAACCTCAAGCATCAACGTGCGATCGCTCTGGATGATGAGCGGCTTTTGTGAACTCATGCAATATCCTCGATTTTGATGGTGTAATCCTGTTTCAATGCCTTACTGACTTTCTTTACCTCTGGTTCGTATTGCCTGGCAAAGGAGAGTGTCAATTTGCTCCAATCCGCAGCAACCGGGCATCTGGCAGCTATAAGTCCTTTGCGGAATTCTTCCATCAATTCTTTTGCCGGAAAGTGAAATGTGATCCGGACTTCCCGCTTTATTGTTACAGGCTTCTTTGTTTTTGCTCTTGCTTTTGATTTTGAAACGCTTGAATCTCGTTTGGGAAAGACTGTGCGTGCACCATCCGGAAGAGACGTAAGTGCTGATGAACGATGTTTTATGTGAAGAGGAATCAATTCCTTCTGTTCAAGATGCGTGAACAACCTGTCAGGTGAGTGCACGATTCTCATCGTCGGTGATATACGTTCGATGGTGAATCGGTCGATGTCAGGCAGATCTTTGTCACCCTCGAGAAGCACAACATTCTCATACAAAGTAAACGCTTCTGAAGCCCCAACCCACTCTTCGAGTTCGATTTGAACATTCTGTGGCAGTTTCTGATGGCTTATGTTCTCTAAAAACTTGATCACATCAAGGTCTTCTCTTTCGCTTAATTGAGTTAGCACCTTATTTTTTCTAAGTTTCAAGATGCTTGTTCTATCCTTTGCTACGACATCTGCCAGTTTTGTCAATTGCGCAAGAATCCGCACCGGATATAATTCCGATTCCACATGCACCTCGAAATTCGGTTGAACGGTTATTCTGGGCTCTATGACATTACCGCTCATTACATGCGGGAACATATTATTAACTCTAAACGCCAGAAGCTGATTCATTTCTGGCAGGAGTCCCTTATATTCTGCCCTGGAATAGGCAACTTCGATATATCCTAACGTAAGAGGTAGCCCTTCAAGGAATCGTTCTACAAATCGACCTTCTACTCGTTCAAATGCATCAGGGTCACTCTCTGAGATCTGTGTATCCTTGCTCCATCTGTCCTTACCCTCATGAAAGTTGCCATAGCGACCGTCCTTTTCATCCCCTTTACATTTATACTCAGGCTTCTCAGGGATAAGAAAGAATGGATGATGCTCTTTCAGGTACTGGATCAATGAGGAGGTAGTGTACCAGACACCGGGTGTACAGGATTGCAGAATCTTAATAAGAAATCGCCTTGCTCTGGCAAAATCCAAACCAGGTATAACACCAGTCGCTGATCCCCAGCTCGAGAATCCAGAGAGCCTGCCCAGCACACTTCTAACATAAAACTCATTGTAACCATCAAGATAATTTTTTTCTAATATATCCAGAAGCTTCTTCTCCTGCTCTATAAGTGGTAGATCAATGAATTCTTCATATCTTTTGGTATCGACTTCAATGTAATTGTCAGGAAATGATGGTGCACTACTGGTGTATCCTGCGTATATCCCTTTAGTGTCATATTTTACGAACTTGAATAGAAGTGTTAGTTTATCGACATAATTTATCCAATTAGAAAATCCATATGATTCTACAAATTCTATTTCAGAAGAATCGCTCATAAGTTTTGCCAATCGTTTTATGTCAGGTCCGCTCAAATCATTACTCCGGTGCAACCGTTTCACATCGCGGTCCTGAACATATTCCATAAAAGCGTGCAGATCATGACGCAGATCATACTGGTTGGAAAAGACGCTCAATTCACCGATATTTGCGGGAGTCAGGGTTGATTCTGCTTTCATCATTTTGCCCTCGCCTTCTTAATCACATGCCCTGACGTCTCTACAATTTTTTGTATTACAGGAAGAAGGTCACTGGGAAATGCGAAATAATCATTTGGAAGCGATACAAGGTTTTGCGAATCAGGAAATGATTTTGCAATCTGCACCTTAAGGCCCAGATCTTTTACCTGTGCAATCATCAGGTCCTCATGAATTATCTGTTTACCCCATCTGTTTTCAGCCATCTCGATAGCAGTGCGAAAATCTGATGAATTCTCTCTGAGCCACCCTAAAATACTCTCATTGCGAACTGTCATAAGCGCATTCCCTATCTTGATAAGGCTGGTTGTCCCTCGCAGATTGAAATTATAAATATCCAAATTTACAACTGAAGTTAACACTTCCAGTGCAGCATAAGGGATGGTTATCAGATCCAAAGTTAGTGTACCGTTGGATTCGATCTGTAGATAATGCTCTGGCGAAGATGAAGTCGTATCTTTCAGGGAATCTTCAGGTAACCGGTAGTACGCTTTTCTATCTACCACAATTTTTGCCAGGCAACCCCACTCCCAGCCCGCCTCACATATCTGTTCGTAGGGGTAATCCGCCGCCTCTCCTGTAAAGATCTTAATCATCACTGCGAGACTATCTGTGGGTATCCATTCATGCTCTTTAAGTTGTGAGAGTGCATAAAGTGCAACTTCAATGGAATCCAGATCGTTACTATGCGTTTTGAGATCAGTTTTAACGGACGCACTCCATGAGGCTTGCTGCCATTTCAACAGGCGATTTACTTTAAACTTTTCATCTCCAATATATAGATCGCCATCTTTGATACCAAATGTGAAAGATATTTTATTTGATAAAGGAGATGGTTTTTGCTTTCCTCCGATAATCTCCAGTAGTTTATCACGCAGCACCCCTGCCTTGAGATCGCCAGCTTCTTTGAATTTCGAAGCTTTGACAACAGGTGGAAGAAAATCTCCAAATTCCATAGGGAAACAGAATCGTAAGCGTTCCAGCTTGGTAGAGCTGATATACGCACTCGCTTCCTGCTCTATGATCATGAGTATACCCTTTCGCAGGTCTTGCGCTACCGTATAGTCTCTCGAAGTACTCGATACTGACTTTTTTGTTTATCTTATTGAGTAAGTGAAGAAATACAACTTCCTCATAGGTTAATGAGTCTAGTGCTTCCTTTATG
>JACUTQ010000016.1 GCA_014859725.1 Methanosarcinales archaeon
TGCCAAAAAACGTTAACAAGCCCCGTATCCTTCAAGTACGGGGTATAGTGACTTTAGTATGTAGTTAAAGTAACCATGCCAACATAAAAATGGATGAAATTAAAATGAAAGTTTGGATAAAGGCTCTATTGGTACTTGTTATAGTGATATTTACGATAAAAGTATCAGCGTATGCGGCATCCGGAACATGGCAACCGGCATTCGCCATGGAAGCTGGGAGTATGAAGCCAAATATGGATATAGGCGATGTGATTTTGATACAATCGCCCAATCGCACAAATATCATAACCTGTGAAGATGGTGAGACGCTTAATTACAAATCGTTTCATGACTATGGTGATGTAATCATATATCATCCATATGGTAGTTTCCATAGAACACCCATACTGCATAGGGCCATGTACTGGGTGGAAGAAGGCGAGCCCATGTGGGCCAATGGGTCTCCTGCACCTCATGCTGGATATATTACCAAAGGAGATAATAATAGAGCAATTGATCAAGCGGCTTCTATCAGCACACTTCAACCTGTTAAACAAGAATGGATTATAGGCGTGGCGAGGGTAAGGATCCCTTACATGGGGTATTTATTATCGGGTATAGTTGGAACACTTCTTATATATGCTGTGATATATGCGACTATTGTGGGATATTTACTTAGAAGGAAAAGGATATTTTTAAATCCGAAATAACCACCCAAGGATGCCCCCGAATTCATTCGGGGGTGGCACGGACGGGGCTCACATGCCCTCAACCTCATGCTCGAAGGAAGCGATAGGAGGAAAAAACTTCCTTCAAAACTTAAAAATAGGCGCTCATGCCTTTTCATGGCTATTTTGAATATCGGAGGCTCTCGCGTCCCACGATCTTATGTTGTTACCGTTGTCTTCTGAACTTGTGCAAACATATAAAAAGTTGATAATTAAATTTAGAAAGGGGTAAGACCATGATAAAAATCGAAGAGCCAGTAAAATTAGCAATTGTCTCAGCCGTTCTTACGATGGCGGTGACAATATTTTTTAAGAATATAGTACACAAACCACAAGATGTTGTATCTTTGTCTTCAATTCCATTATATCTTTTTATCGGATATATAATAGGAACGTATGGTGCTGCTAAAGTATGGGTAGGTACGACGCTATTTATCACACTTGCAATGGCTGCATTTTACGTTCTTTTAGGGTTTTTCATTTGCTTCCCTGCGCCTGTATTGAAAACTAAAATCATCGAACCAATGTAAATATCAATGGTATGAGCATCATCCTGATGCCTTCGGACCTCTGGTCTGGAGTCCTTCACTGAAGGGTGGTATCGTACTGTATACCGAGGTCGTGGTAGGTCGAAAGACTTAATGGAGAAGAAAAGAAAAAGAGATATGTGATAATCAACACTCGTCTGAAAGAACATATAGATATGCAAAGTTCTGAGACAACATTAGATAGGTAGGATATGCGAAGTAAATTCAGATATAACATTATGAGACATTCCTTTAATAGGATGAAACAGATAGGTGTTAAACAATGGTAGTTCGGTTCATTCTTACTGACTATGTAAACTCGCTAATGGCACATGCTGTTTACGACAAATTGGATGATGGCACATATGCCGGGCGAATTCTACAATGTAAAGGGGTGATTGCATTTGGAATAACTTTGCATGAATGCGAAGATGAACTCCACTCCACTCTTGAAGAGTGGATTTTATTAGGTCTTAAGCTAGGCCATCCATTACCAGTGATTGCAGAGATCGATCTGAATAAGGTGCCTGCATATGAGCCAGTGGAAGCCATGTAAGCGACGAGATTTTATTCGAAAGCTCCGCAAGTTAGGTTTCAAAGGGCCATATTCTGGTACCCGTCACCAATTTATAGTATTTGAAAAACATCGTCTTGCAATCCCTTCAAATGCTGAATATTCCATGCAACAACTCCGGATGATGATTCGAGAAGTTGAAGAAATACTGAATCGAAAAATTAATTTGAATGAGTGGGACAAACTGTAATGATTATATTATCCGACCTCTATTTCTTGGATGCCTCGGACAGGGCTGGTACAATTGGTTAAAAATAATCCAATGAATCATAATATAATCGGTAATTTGATAAATCACTATGTCCTTTATACCGATAAAATTGTTGTGAGTTGACATTTGTGAAACATGAACTAATGGAAATATTATGCTGTCCGATGTGTAAAGGTGATCTGGTCCTTACAATAGATGAAGAAGATGATAAAGAGATCATTAAAGGTTCTCTGTTCTGCAGTAAGTGCAATGAACATTATCCCATCGAAGATGGCATTCCAAATATGCTTCCACCAGATTTGAGAGATTAAATTTCGAGGGATCTGTGCTACAAATCCATATAAACCGGAGAAAAGCAAACTCAATTGAGTTTGAAAAACCAGAGATTAAAGTGCCAATGCGACCTGGTGGAGAATGCAGTTTCGAAATTGCTTTAATAAATTATGGCACTCCCACCCGCGTGCATTTATCAACTACTGATAGTATAAGGAATTATGTAACATTCCTGCAGGATAACCCATATGTAACAAACCAGGAATGGATACCAGTAGTAGTCAAGCTTCCTTCCGACATTTCCATTGGAGAAGGAAAAATAAAGGTTATTACCGGTTATGGATCACATACTGAAACAATTAATGTTCACATAGGTGGACAAAAGGTTGAATCAAAACCAAAACCCTCTGTTGATGTGGATACAAGACTTGGAGACCCCAAATATAAAGTGGAAAATACGAAAACAAGGAATAGAAAATTAGATGTATCTGCCGGTGAAAAGAAAATACCAAAACCCGTCAAACATGAAAAACTGATAATACCGTTTTTAATGATCTTGCTTGTTACATGGATCTTATTGATCACTTTTGTTATTAAAATATTTGATCCTATGTTGGGTGCACTATCAGTGTCGATTATTTTAATATTTCTCATTTTTTATAGTGCAATAAGTGTAATGTCATCAAATATTACAAAAAAAGAGGAATAATATATCATGAAATATGTCATAGTAACTGGCGGTGTAATGAGCGGGCTTGGGAAAGGAATTACAGCAGCCTCGATGGGACGGATTCTTAAAAATAAAGCATATGATGTCACTGCCATAAAGATCGACCCTTATATCAACCTCGATGCAGGTACCATGAATCCATTCCAGCATGGAGAAGTATATGTGTTAAAAGATGGGGGGGAAGTAGATCTTGATCTTGGTAACTATGAGCGATTCTTAGATATTGAGCTAACAAGCGAACACAACCTAACGACCGGAAAGATATACCAGACAGTAATTAACAAGGAACGTAGAGGCGATTACCTGGGTAAGACAGTACAGATCATCCCCCATGTTACCAATGAGATCAAGGAGAGGATAAGGAAGGTCGCAAAGAACAGCGGTGCTGAGATATGCCTGGTAGAAGTCGGCGGCACTGTAGGCGATATCGAAAGCATGCCGTTTTTAGAAGCTGTCAGGCAATTGCACAACGAAGAAGATGAAGAAGATGTGGTATTAATACATGTGACCCTGGTACCCATGGATGCCCAGGGAGAGCAGAAGACCAAACCCACCCAGCATTCTGTTAAAGAATTGAGGCAGTTAGGCCTGCATCCGGACATGATAGTCACAAGATGTAAAAAACCAGTATTAGGGGACACGAAGGAAAAGATAGCATTATTTTGTGATGTCCAGGCAAAGGAAGTAATAAGCGCCCATGATGCTGAGGATATTTATATGGTCCCCCTGCAGATGGAACAGGAGGGAGCTGCTGACTATCTTCTATCCAAACTAGGACTGAAGCCCAAGCAAAATCTAAGGGAGTGGGACAAGATGGTTGAGAAGATGCGATCGTCCACTGGGATCGTACAGGTGGCTGTTGTGGGAAAATATACTGACCTTGAAGATTCATATCTGAGTATCAGGGAAAGCTTAAAGCATGCCGGCATAGAGGCGGGATGTAATGTGAAAGCCTCCTGGATCGATGCCGAAGAACTGGAGAACGATCCTAAAGCTATTGATAACTTATCTAAATTTGACGGGATACTGGTTCCCGGTGGTTTTGGAGTTAGAGGGACCGAAGGCAAGATTACTGCTATTACTTATGCAAGGGAAAATAACGTGCCATATCTGGGCCTTTGCCTGGGTATGCAAATGGCAGTGATTGAATTTGCCAGAAATATGGTCGGATATAAGGATGCAAACAGTTCTGAACTATCAGCCACTGAACATCCAGTGATCGATCTGCTCCCTGAACAGGAAGGTGTGGTTGAAATGGGTGCGACTATGAGGTTGGGAGATTATTATGCAGACCTTATTCCGGGAAGCCTGGCCGAGAAGCTCTACGGCACAAACCATATTGTTGAGCGCCATCGTCACAGATATGAGGTAAATCCTCAATTTATCGAGGCAATAGAAGCAAAAGGAATGAAATTTACAGGCAAAAACAAGAACCGTATGGAGATCGCTGAGATACCTGGTCATAAATTCTTTTTTGCTACCCAGTTCCATCCAGAGTTCAAGAGTAGGCCCAACAGACCATCGCCTCCATTTTTAGGATTTGTCCAGGCTATGCTGGATAAAAATAATTAAAAGAAATACAATGAAGGCAATATGCAGACAAATATTAATAAATCCACACTAAAAGGATCAATTTTTGCACCTCCTTCTAAGAGTTATACCCACAGGGCCATTGTCATGTCTGCACTTACTGACCAGGCGGTGGTACATCGTCCCCTCATTTCTGCTGATACTATGGCTTCAATATATGCATGCAGGTCCTTAGGTGCAACTATTATTGAAGAAAATGATAAACTTATTATCAGTGGTATAAAAGGCAGGCCAACAATACCGGACAATATAATTGATGTGGCAAACAGCGGCACTACACTGCGATTGATCATGGCGGTCAGTGCATTATGTGATGGAGAAACTGTATTAACCGGAGATGATTCTATACAAACCCGGCCAAACACACCTTTGATAGAAGCATTGAACCAGTTAGGAGCAAAAGTAATTTCAACAAAAGATGACGGTACAGCTCCTATAGTGGTCAAAGGACCCATGTCAGGTGGGGAAGCCGTGGTGGACGGCAATATTAGCAGCCAGTTCTTTTCTGCTCTGCTCATTGCCTGCCCTTTATGTCCTGAAGAGAGTTTGATCAAAGTAAAAGGAACTTTGAAATCCAGACCTTATGTTGAGATCACATTAGATATGCTAAAAATGGCAGGCATCTCCATAATATTGAATGAAGACCATAGCGGTTATCTAACATTTACCATTCCTCCTGGCCAGTCATATTCATTTAGCGAATATACAGTACCAGGCGATTTTTCCTCAGCATCCTACCTATTAGCAGCCGGTGCTTTGGTAGGTGAAGAAATTACAGTTCGGGGATTATTCCCCAGTCATCAGGGAGATGCAGCCATTATACCTATCCTGCAAGATATGGGAGCTGATCTTCAATGGGACAAAAATCACGGTATAGTAAATGTTAGAAAGAGCCAGTTAAGAGGTGTAACAGTGGATGTAAGTATGACACCTGACCTGGTCCCAACATTAGCAGTATTGGGAGCAGCAGCCCAGGGACAAATGGTTATTGAGAATGCTGGACATGTCAGGTTTAAGGAAACGGACCGACTGCATGCCATGACAGTTGAGCTTTCTAAAATGGGTGTCAATATAAAGGAAGAACCTGACCGGCTAATTATTAAGGGCCAGGAGATGCACGGTTCAAATGTCAGCGGGTGGCATGACCACCGTATTGTAATGGCCTTGACAGTGGCAGGATTTGTTGTTGGGGGTACAACAATTGATACAGCTGAATCAGTGAATATTTCCTTCCCCGGTTTTTTCGAAAATATGAAAAAGCTTGGTGGTAAGATTATTATCGATTAAAATAATTGTTTATACATAATGTAGTGTTTTCACTTCAATCCAGGTTTTTGAACATCAATTTGAGGCGCCGCAAATTGAAAACATATCGGTTTAACGGTTTTTAACATTGTTGCCTCTTATCTGGCATCCATAGTAATAGTAATCTACCTTTTTATTATCCGTGTTTCAAGGCCTCTCTTTAGAGCATGAAAGACCCGAAAAGGTTAAAAAGGATGTAATTATTGATAAGAATAATCTCAGGATAGTCCATTATTGCTTTGTTAATAAGTAGATTTCTGGATTTTTAGTATTATGGTGATAAATTTGATTGAAACTGTGAGTCTTTTAAAATTAATAAATTTTATAGTCTTACCTGCAGGTCATCAAAGAAATAATTCTCAAAATCTTATTCCTAGATTATCAAAGTAAACGACTAGCTAAACTTGATTAAGGCAATCAAGATTTGATAACAAATTGTTGTCAAGGTATCGTGCATTATGAGGTGCATGAAATGCCAGCGATCGGTAGCTGGAAAAGGAGGATTAATGGTTAATGTTAGAAGATATGCAGAAAAGAAAATCAGACTTAAAAGTAAAATCTGAAGAATATAAGGAAATGCGCAATGAGCTCAATACTGAAGCTAGTACACTGGCATCAAAAAGAAATGAGCTGAATAAGGGCACAAAAGAACTCATTGATGAAGCTCAAGAACTTAAAAACCTAAGAGATTCAAATAATGCATCTGTCAGGGAGAATAAAGTCTTCCGCGACGAGTTTAATGAAAAAGCGAATAAGATTTTTGCCCAGATCGATACCATCAGGAAGGATTTAAATCTCAGTGATGGCCCATCTCTCAAAGCCCTAAGCCGTGAAATAGAGCATCTCGAATTCAGACAGCAGACTGAAGTGTTGGATTCCAATAAGGAAAGGGAACTGGTAGAAACTATATCCCACCTCACCGAAGAGTTTAAAGTCAAGAAACAACAGCTCGAAGGGAATCTGGAAATTAAAACCTTTTTTGAAGATGCCCAGAAATTAAGGGATGAAGCATCTGTATATCACGATAAAGTAAAAGAATTTGCTGATGCGGCACAGGAATATCATGAAAAGATGATCAAGACGTTCAAAGAAGCAGACAAGATACGTGTCGAATCTGACAAAGTTCATAGGGATTTTGTAAAAGTTCAAGAATCTGCTGATGAACAACACAGGCTTTTCATAAAGACCCAAAAAGAGATCCGTGATTTTGATAAGATTATCATCGGTCTTAAGAGGAAGAGCAAAACAGGGAAGGAAACTATTGCCAAAGCTGCTGTCAAAAAGGAAGCAGAAGATATATATTCACAATTCAAACTTGGCGAGAAGATCAGTACCGAAGATTTATTCATACTTCAGAGATCAGGGATGCATTAAGCATCCCCCTTCATATTTCGATCAAATTCGTTATTAACAAGTACAATGCAATGATCAGCATGCAGGCTGACAGGTCCTATATTAATTATATTTGATCCTGCATCTTTAATGATAGATTCTTCTTCTGGTGTCATACCCATATGATCACCTAATACGAATACAACATCATCGAGCAATGGTTTTTCATCACTTTTCCTGATATCAATACCATCCTCAGATAAGTAGAGCAATATTTTATTTTCAGCCCCATCCATAACCTCATGTATAATATCATTCAGATCTCCTTTCCTTATCCATACTCCCGGAGTAGATAGTTTCCAATGAGACCCTGCATTTTTATCAAGAGCTTTCTTGATAAGCGAACCGCTACTTCGTTCGTCAGGGTTTAGGTACCTTACATTTTTTCCTTCAAACTTTACGATCTTAGAAGTTTCAGGTTCACCTAAAAGTACCAGATAGATTACTACATCCCGTCGCAGGTCGTGACTTAAAAAAAGGGATGAATTCACACATCGGCACAGTATATCCATTCTCCCGCCAGTGCCTGGCAGGTCATTCAGGTTGAAATTACTATCTGTCCGGGCCTTATGGCCCACTACAATGAACTCTCGCATGCTGATACAAGATGCATAATAATATATTTGTCTAACGATAAAGGGAAAAGTGATGAGGTGCCCTGGATGAAACTGCTTGCTTTATCTGATATTCATGGGAATTATTCAAAAGTTGATGCTTTAAAGCATCGTGCCGGGAGGATCGATGCGGTCCTTATAGTGGGTGATATTACGAATTTCGGACCTGACAGCGATGCCAATAAACTAATTGACATGTTCGATGTGCCCATATTGGCCATACCTGGAAATTGCGACCATCCAAGTATATTGGAAACACTTGAAAAATCCGAAGCCATTAATTTGCATAATACCTGTCATACCATAGGTGAAGTAGATTTCATTGGACTTGGAGGTTCTAACACAACACCTTTTAAAACCCCGTTCGAACTGACAGACAAGGAAATTGAAAAATCATTGGAAGATCTATTGGATAAAAGCAGTGCCTTAAGAACTGTATTATTGAGTCATGCCCCTCCTCAGGGGTATGTAGATGAATTGCCAATAGGGCATGTAGGCAGTCCGTCTATAACAAAATTCATAGACCGCCTGAGTTTAATCGTATGCGGTCATATCCATGAAGCCAGGGGTATAGCCAAAAAAGGCAATACAAGTATTGTAAATGTGGGCGAGGCTTCTAAAGGATATGGTGCTATGATCACAATAAACGATAATATCTGTATAGAACTTATTGAAGTGTAACTATGAAAATTGCAGTAACAGGCAAAGGCGGTGTGGGAAAGACCACGCTTGCAGGGACATTGGCACGGTTGTTGGCCAGGGACGGATTGGATGTACTGGCCATTGATGCGGATGCTGATATGAACCTGGCATCCGCATTAGGAATTGATATTCCTCCATCTCCATTAACAGACCACAGAGAATTCATTGATGAACGTGCCGGAGGTCCGGTAGGTATTTTCAAACTGAATCCTAAAGTGGACGATGTAGTGCAGCGTTTCGGAATTATCGGACCTGATGGGGTGAGGATGCTGGTCATGGGTACTGTCGAAAAGGGCGGTTCCGGGTGCATGTGCCCGGCATCTTCATTTTTGCGAGCCCTGATGAAACATGTGGTGTTCAAGGAATCTTCATTTGTAATTCTTGATATGGAAGCAGGTATCGAACATCTGGGTAGGGGGACCACAAGAGGAATTGACCTGATGATAATCGTGGTGGAACCTGGCAGTCGCAGTATTGAAACGGCATCCAGGATCAAAGATCTTGCCGGTGATATTGGGATAAGCAGATTGGCTGCAGTGATAAATAAGGTCAGGGATGTAGAAATTAAAGAGATAGAATCCCGGCTTGCTTCAATGGGAATACCTGTATTGGGTTCAATCCCCTATGATAATTCAATGATAACAGCAGATCTTAACAACCAGTCCCCTGTAGAGACCAAAGGACCAGCACTAGAAGCATTAAAAGAGATAAAAAACCGTTTGCTAGCTGGTGAATACTAGATAGAATTGGAATTTGTTATGATTAAAAATAGCCATCTTGTAGCACAATATGCTCAGCTCGCCATGATATTGGAGGTTTGTGCCACTCCAAAACCAGGTAATATCGATAGAGACCATAATTACCCTGATACACAATTCGAGCATTTTCTTGCTTCAGCAGTAAGTGTATATCCTGTGATGAAAAAAGCATCCACTGACAGTAAGGATATCGGCCGATATATTTATTCAGCAGTTATGGAAAGTGCAAAATGGCAAAGCGGGGGCAACACCCATTTTGGTGCATTCATAATGTTAGTACCATTGGTAATGGCTGGTGGAAGAATTGTGGATAAAATTGACGGGACAACCGGTATCTTCCCTGAACTTAACAGGCTAACTGTGGAATTAATAAAAAATACCGATACCAATGATGCAGTGGCACTATACCGTGCCTTTGAAGCGGCTGGTGTAAGGGTGATGGATGTTGGCGATCTTGATCTGAAAGACCCTTCCTCAATTGAGGAAATAAGAACAAAAGAAACCACATTATACCAGCTAATGGAGATGTCTTCTTCTTATGACATGATCGCCAGGGAATGGACAGCAGGTTATCCGCTGACATTCAAATGTGCAAGTAGTATTCTGGAAAAATACAATGCTACAAATATCAATGATGCTGTTGTGTGGACATTTATGGAGATACTGGCTGACAATCCTGATACATTTATTCAGACAAAGTCTGACAACCATGTTGCACAGATTGTTTCCGATCAGGCTAAGCAAATAGTTGATAAGATCAATAAATCAGGGTTTGAAAATACCAGGGAGGATATCATGAAATTGGATGAACAGTTCATCAAAGACGGTATCAATCCCGGGTCCACTGCCGACATTATTATAGCCGGTCTTTTTGTTGCTTTGTTAGGTGGATTGAGATTTTGAAAATTGATCTGGACCAATACGGGATATTGGAAGGGATTAATGAGACTATTATTACTACAATCTCTCTGAATGGCAGGTTCAATGCTGCCCCGATAGGGATAATCAGGCGGGATGGAAAACTCATGGTCCGGATATATAATGGATCCCATACATGTAGCAATATACAGGATACAGGACTTTTTGCAGCCAATATGGTGGATGATCCCGTATTGTTTGTGCAATCAGCTTTGTCAGACCTGGATGACAAAATGTTTGAAACAATAAAAATTGATAAATATGGCGTTTTTCCAATTTTGAACAAATCTTCTGCATGGATTATTTTCAAGGCTGATTATGAAAAGGGAACTACAGCAATACAGGCAGAATTGTATCCGGTTACAGGTGAAATTAGAAGATCTGGTATAACAACCATTAATCGAGGGTTTAATGCTGTGATCGAAGCAACAATATATGCTACCAGGTATATTGCTTTTAAAGATGAGAAATATTTAAGGAAGGTAAAAACATTTAAAAATATAATTGATAAATGCGGTGGGAATCAGGAAAAAGAAGCTTATGAATTGATAATTAAATTATTATGAATTATCAAAAATATCAAAATAATTATATAAAATGGTTCACAGTTCCATAATCCAGTTATTTTGGCATCACTGTTCGTATATAACCTTAAAATAACTGGAAAATGATATTGTGCCGTCGTGTTGACCGCAAAGGCCCTGGACAAGATGATCGGCATGCATGTTGTGGGTGTAACTGACTATATCACCAAACCTTTCGGGCGTCAAGAAGGTCTTGGGTGAATGAAAAACAGTTTTTTTTTCTGACGACGATATATTTATAATATCTGAAATTGTGTATTCTGGAGTTTATCAGGTGGCAGATATGGACAGATTAGCACTTATAAAGCGTAACACAGAAGAAATTGTAACCCAGGAAGAACTTGAACGACTTGTAGAATCCAAAACCACTCCTACTGCTTATGTGGGGTACGAGCCCAGCGGTAAGATACACCTGGGGCATGTGCTGACCGTAAACAAGCTCATCGATCTGCAAAATGCCGGATTTGAAATCACTGTACTGCTGGCAGATGTCCATGCGTACCTGAATGAAAAAGGCACCCTGGATGAAGTCAAGAAGATCGCTGATTTTAATAAAGAATGTTTCATTGCCCTGGGGCTTGATGAAAATAAGACCAATTATGTTTATGGTTCCGATTACCAGTTGGAACCCGAATACATGATCAATGTCCTGAAACTGGCCAGGGCGACCACCCTGAACCGTGCCAAGCGCAGCATGGATGAGGTGAGCCGAAATGCCGATAATCCCATGGTATCCCAGATGGTCTACCCGCTGATGCAGGCCGTAGATATTGCCATGCTGGGAGTTGATGTGGCCGTGGGCGGGATCGATCAGCGCAAGATCCACATGCTGGCCAGGGAAGGATTGCCTACCATGGGATATAAAGCACCTACCTGCATTCACACACCTATCCTGCTGGGACTGGACGGTAAAAAAATGTCTTCATCAGCGAACAATTTCATTTCCATGGATGATTCCGAAAAGGCGGTTAAAAAGAAGATCAATAAGGCCTTCTGTCCAGAAGGAGATATTGTTGATAATCCTGTACTGGCATTATTCAGGTATCATATCATACCAAGGTACGAGGAAATCACCATCAAGCGGCCTGAAAAGTATGGTGGTGACCTGCATTATGAGTCCTATGAGGAGATGGAAGCTGCCTTTGCATCAAAGGAACTGCACCCAATGGACCTGAAAGCCGGTGCGGCGGATTACATGAACATAATACTTGAACCTGTGCGTGAGAAGATGTTTTCCGATTCCAATTGAAATCAGGTTTATTTAAAAAAATGGAAGGGGAATGCCCTTCCTAAAATCTTATTCTATATTAGAACAGCCCGGAATTTATGAACAAAGCAGAGAACAGGATCGCGATCATGTTCACTACCTTGATAAGTGCATTCAGCGCCGGACCTGAGGTATCCTTGAACGGGTCGCCCACGGTATCGCCTACTATGGCAGCTTTGTGAGCCTCTGAGCCTTTGCCGCCATATGCACCGTCCTCGATAAGCTTTTTGGCATTATCCCATGCGCCTCCGCCATTAGCCATCATCAGGGCCATCATCAAGCCAACTACAATGATACCGATAAGCATGCCGGCCAGTGCTTCTTTACCAAGTAGCATTCCAACAGCCAGGGGTACACCAATAGCCATTATGCCGGGGAGTGCCATTTCCCTGATGGCAGCTTTTGTAACGATGTCTACACACTTACCGTATTCAGGTTTGGCTGTGCCTTCCATGATGCCGGGTATTTCCCTGAACTGGCGCCTGACCTCGTTGACCACTTCAAATGCGGCTTTTCCGACTGCTTTCATAGTAACTGCACTGAACAGGAATGGAAGCAGTCCACCAATGAACAGACCTACCAGCACAAGCGGATTGGAAAGACTAAGGTCACTTGCATTTAGATCCACTTTGTTTGTGAAGTCCGCGAACAGGGCCAGTGCGCCCAGTCCCGCAGAACCAATAGCATATCCCTTGGTCACTGCTTTAGTGGTGTTACCTACACTGTCAAGGGCATCGGTGGTCTTCCTGGTTTCTTCTGGCAGGTTTGCCATCTCGGCAATACCGCCCGCATTATCGGTAATTGGACCGTACGAATCAAGGGCAACGATGATGCCTGTGGTGGAGAGCATGGCAGCTGCTGCGATTGCTATGCTATACATACCGACGATTTCCTGTCCATCGATAAAACCACCGCCAACATAGAATGCTCCCAGTATACCAGTGGCTATCACGATAACAGGCAGGCCCGTACTCTCTAAACCCACGGCCAGACCGGTAATGATATTTGTACCGGCACCGGTCTGTGAGGAATCTGCGATGGATTTCACAGGCCTGAATGAACCGGATGTGTAGTACTCGGTAATTATTACTATCAGAACCATAATGAGCGTGCCGATAAGGGCAGAGTAATAGAATTTGATATCTCCCATCAGTATATCGTTCACGAAATAGAACAGTACAAGACTAATTATAGCCGCAACAGCCACGCCTTTGTACAGTGCCTTCATAATCTTCCCGTCATCTCCAATCTTGACAAAGAACACTGCAATGATGGATGCCACAATGGCAGATGAACCCAGCATTAGCGGGAACAGAATTGCATTAGGGAACTGGTCAATGACAAGTCCGCCAAGCAGCATTGCTGCCAGTGCAGTCACCACATAGGTTTCGAACAGGTCGGCTCCCATACCTGCACAATCGCCAACATTGTCGCCTACGTTATCTGCTATGACGCCAGCATTTCGCGGGTCATCCTCGGGAATGCCTGCCTCAATCTTGCCTACCAGGTCAGCACCTACATCGGCTGCCTTGGTGAATATACCGCCGCCTACCCTGGCGAACAGGCTTATTAGACTGGCACCGAAACCGAAGCCAATTACCATGTCAACATCGCCGAACAATATGTAAAAACCGCTTGTACCCAGCAGTGCCAGACCAACAACAGCCAGACCTGTGACAGCGCCGCCCTTGAATGCCACATCCATGGCACCCTGCAAGCCTTCTTTGGCTTTGTTTGCGGTCCTGACATTGGCCCTGACCGAGACGTTCATGCCGATATATCCGGCAAGTGCCGAACTTATGGCTCCGGCCAGGAATCCGACCGTGGTCTTCAGGTTCATTCCGCTTTCTTTTGGCAGTGCCAAAAACATGACAACTGCCAGAATCACCGCGACTATTGCAATAGTCCTGTACTGTCGATTCAGATACGCCATGGCACCTTCCTGAATTGCGCCTGCAATCTTTCGCATTTCTTCTGTACCTGGATCGTGCTTAAGGACGGTCCGTGCAAATATGCCTGCAAATGTAATACTAAGTAATCCTGCCAGTGGGGCAAGATATACTAAAGTTGAATAATCCATATATGTCCTCCTTTCAAATAAATGCCAATAGTTACTTCAATTAGTTATATATTGAAATAATTTCGCAATAAATATTTTAGCAAAGCTAAATCTGGCGTGATAATGGATTACATATATTAAAAGATTAACGGAATGCACAGACATAGTGATAAATTATTTAACCGCCGCAATATCCATATATGAGAGAGATACAGTCACCATTCTGAAGTTGTCCAAAGTGTGGACGCATAAACAAAGCTGGATTTCCAGAGGATGTAACACAGCCCGCCCAATATGGTCCGCTGCTAAAAGCTTTTGGAGGGCTGAATAGTTACCTATTTTACATTAAATCAAACGTTCATTTCGGGCAAAAGCTGGTTCAAGGGCTAATCTCTTAGCGTGCGTGTACGTAGAAATCGTGGCGATACCCCTTATTGTATGGATGAGAACCGAAAGTTTAGCATAAATATTTATGTGTGCAATCACTATCTTTTGAATACAAACATGGGAACTACAATTACTACTCGAGTGCCTGAAGACCTTGAAAAGAAAATCGAAAAAATCTCTCATATAGAACATTTAGATAAATCAACCGTGGTACGCCGACTTCTGAATAGGGCAGTGCAAGAATGGCTGATAGAGGATGCTTTGACTCAGTACCAAGAAGGGAAGATTACCATCGGAAGGGCAGCCAGAATGGTTGGTATACCGCTGCGTGAGATGATAGCCATTGCATCCAGGAAGGGGATACCTTTCCAATACAGCTTGGACGATCTGAGAGAAGACTTTCAGGCAGCAGAGAACATATGATCGTCAGTAATTCTACTGTGCTGATTTACCTTGCAAAGATTGGGAAGCTTGCCTTGCTAAAAGAACTTTTTAGAGAGGTCTCAATCCCTACGGAAGTATTCGCTGAGGTTGTTATAAGAGGAAAAGAACAGCAGCATCCGGATGCTTTTATTGTAGAAAGTGCAGTGAAAGAGGGCTGGATCTACGTAAAGGATATCGAAGCTGTTGGGGAACTAGAAGAATTTGGTATAGATCTTGGCGAAGCGCAAGCAATATCTCTCGCAAAATCTCTTGGTATTCCTGTCCTGCTTGACCAGACACATGCTAGAATTGCAGCTAAAGCGCTTGGATTGAGACCTAGTGGGACTATCTTTGTTCTGCTTGCAGCACTTCGAAAAAAGTTCCTTACCTATGAGGATTATCCGGACTCACTGCAAGATCTTGTAAAAGCAGGATTCAGAATGAGTGATGGGGTATATTTAGAAGCGTTGAGATTGGGAAAACGAATAGAGTAAAACTGACCACGGTTTGAATTCTGAAAAATGAGACTTATTAATTTCTTCTGTTTGAATAAAATCTGCGTCCAAACCACTGAATCAAAAGGAAGTGAAGAAAGGAAGATAATCCAGTGATAAAATATATATAAAGTCACTGTCATGCAATACCTTATATATAATTATTGTTAGTGTAGTATGGGTGAAAAAATGGCAGAACTTGAGATTAATGAAAATTCCACGAGTGAAGAACTGGAATCCATCGCCATTGCATTATATGGGATTATCGGGCTTCCGATCACGATGAGGAGTAAAAACCACAAGGGTGTAAGGATCGAAGGCAGTAAAGTGGTTGATTATAATTATACAGGTGAATATCTTGAGGAAGGATTGAAAACAGGAAATATTATTCATGGATTGGCTAAAAGTGGACCCTATAAGGATATGCCTGTAATAGTTTCACCCATAAAAAATAAGGCCGGTAAAACAATAGCAGTGATTGGAGCCGTAAATCTTTCCGGTTTTATTGATCTGGCGCGATTCTAAGTCCCTTCTTTTTGTAAGGATTTTTCAAGGTCTTCTAGGAGGGTATCAACTACCTTCATTTCCCGCCCGTAATTTTCCAGGTCACCATTTTCCAGATATCCTTTTGCACTATTATAATGGGAGATAATCGCATCCAATGATTCAGAAAGGGTTTTTATTTCTTTACCTGGCTCATAAGCCGTGATTGCGACATCTTCTCCAAGCACTGCTAAAATCCCCTCTTCCAGCGAATCCGCCATAACCACCTTGTTTTCATATGCTACAAGGATCTTTTTAAGTTCAGGGATACTGGATGAAGATGCAGCAGAAATGTACAGTGGCTCTATATAAAGGAGCGAGCCCCTGATCGGTATGACAAGCATGTTCCCGCGGATCACATCAGAACCACCCTGGCTCCAGAGTGTGAGGTCCTTTGAGATAAACTCGTCTTGGTCGATCAATGCTTCGATCTGGGCAGTTCCGTATATCAGCTTATCTTTTGGGAACTCGAACACGATCTTTTCACCATAATTGGGAGAGTCCTGGTTCACTGCCATCCAGGCGATCAAATTATCCTTGTTGCTGGGAGTAAATGGTAGTATCATTACAAAATCAGTTGATCCTTCCAGATCCAGCAGTACATTATAAGGCTCCACATTAATCAGTGAATTGGCATATTTCTCTTTTGACATCTGCCATTTGTCCTCCTTGTTGTAGAACACTTCAGGGATCTTCATGTGATAATCAGTATATATCTGAGATTGAATCAGGAACAGGTCGGGTGAATATCGCAAATGCTGCTGAAGACCAGTGGGCATCTGGTCAATAGGTTTGAACACACCAGGGAATATCCTGGAATAAGTAGTAAGGATGGGGTCCTCTTCAATTAAATAATAAGTGATGGTACCGTCATACGCATCGACCACAGCCTTGACAGAATCCTGGATATAGTTGATTTTCGTATTTCCGACCCACATAGGCTCAGAATATGGATACTCGTCAGTGTAAACAAAGGCATTGAGGATCCAGTAAATTTGCCCGTCATCATTTAACACTACGTAAGCATCTTTATCCAGCAGCAGATACGGAGTAATGAGTCTTACACGATCTACCACATTTCGGTAGATATGGAGCTTGCTGTTAGAGGAAATATCAGAGGAAGTGACAATCTTCCAGTCTCCCAGGGTAAGGGCTGATATAAATTCGTTAACTCCTCCCATCTTAATCCCCCCTGTTCCCGAATAGTTGGTGACCATATTGGTATTTCCGCTGGGGTAATCGAACTCCTCACGTCCCGTTCCAGTAAATATATATGTATCAGTCTTCTCGCCATAATATATCCTGGGCTGGTCAATAACAAGTGAAGGAATATTGCTGACAGGAGGGATGTTCTCAACATACATCTCAGGTAGTCCCTGGTCTACGATCTTATTTCCTGGGGACATAACCACTCCAATGCCATGAGTGAACTTTACATGTTTATTAAGCCAGGTATCTGCTGGCAGCAGTTCATAATAGATCTCCCTTGCTGATAACCAGACCTGGGTCTTATTACCGTTAATAGAATACCTGTCAATATCCACATCATTAAACCCGTAATACGTGCGTATAGCCTGTTTTTGCTGGTATATGGTCCGCAGGGGCCGATAATCCCATAACCTGGCATTGGTAATGGAAGGGTCATCCAGAATATCAGTAGACAGATTATATGTTAGTGGATATGGCCGGACACTCACCTCATCAAGATCATAGGCCAGGTTGGTCATTTTGATATTATCTTCAATATATGGTTTCTCCAATTCCAGCTCATTGGGTGATACCTTGAATTCCTGCAGCAGGCCAGCAGTTATCCCGCCAAGAGTGGATACCAGGAATATGGCAACAACCATACCCAAAATAATTTTTTTATCTGATAATGTGCCTGAATCCCTTCTCCACCAGACAAATAACAATCCAATGGCAGAGAGAACCAGGATTAATGAAATAATTACAGGGATGTACTGTTTTATTGCAACATCAATATAACCGGCACCATATACAACACCTGTTTCACTGTAGAGGATATTGTAGCGTCCAAGATATGTCTTTATGCCCAGGATAGATATAAATCCAGCCGCTACAAGCCTTAGATTTAATGGAATTCTCGAAAGCAACTTCCAGTTGTAAGTTGCATATAATCCTGCAAGCAACAGTAAACTTAAGAATAAGATTACCAGGAAATAATTTAGTAGCACCTTGTAAAAAGGCAGTTGAAACACATAAAATGCAATATCATTGTTAAATATGGGATCTGTCTCACCGAATGGAGTTCGTTTTAAATACATAAGCATAATGAGCCATGATCCGGATATAACAAGTCCTTCCATTATCGAAAAAATGGTGATAACAATATAAACAGGGAGTTGACCTGCCTTTAAAGCCAGGGACATATCCTTTTTTGGGATCATGTCAATGTATTCTTTTTTAGGATCTGTGAAATACTGGGATTCCCACAAGGACACCATTTCTTTGCCTGATTGTAGAATAGTCTTCTTTCCAGATTGAAATATGATGATTAAAATAAGTGCACTTAGCATTGTGAATATGAAGAATAGTGGAATTGCAGTCTTGTATTTTACCAGGAATACGTCTGCATATCCAGTGGATTCAAACCATAGAAAATCAAGAGCCAACCTTGAAAGGGCTGGTATAAATAAAATTAGAAAAAAAATCAATACTATTAGTATTTCTTTGATATTTTTAGGTGCCATATTTTTCCCTCCCTATGGGAATTATTATGTTAGTGATGAGAGTACTTAACATATCCTGTATCGGGAATTAAACATACTGGAAATCATTCAATGAACCGCATTATCCTCCATGTGGATATGGACAGTTTCTATGCATCTGTGGAGCAAAGGGAGAATCCATCACTTATAGGGCTACCAGTAGTGGTGGGGGCAGATCCAAAAAACGGTATGGCTAGAGGTGTTGTCAGTACCTGCACATATGAAGCCCGGAGCTATGGGATACATTCCGGGATGCCCATTTTCAGGGCATTTAAACTATGTCCGGATGCGGTGTTCCTGCCTGTTAATATGAGGTTATATAAGGATGTTTCCCGCAATATTATGAGAATTTTCAGGTCTTTTGCCGATAAATTCCAGCAGGTCAGTGTGGATGAAGCTTATCTGGATATCAGTGATATTGTGCAGGATTTTAAAGAAGCTGAAAGTTTAGGCCACCAGATAAAATCCCTCATCAAAACCCGGGAAAACCTGACATGTTCTATAGGGATTGCTCCTAACAAGTCAGTGGCCAAGATAGCTTCGGATTTCAATAAACCCAACGGTCTGACTGTAGTTGAACCCGATAGGATGACGGGATTTCTTGAACCGTTAGAAGTACGCAAACTTTCCGGAATAGGCAAGAAAAACGAAGAGATACTCCATAGTATGGGTATAAAGACTATAGGCCAGTTGGCTGATTTTGAGGAAGAAAAACTCACAGACATCTTTGGTAAATGGGGGAAAATGATGATCAAACTGGCCAGGGGTCTGGATGACAGTGAGGTGAAGGAGAGGTCTGACACCAAATCAATAAGCAAGGAGAGGACTTTTTCTAAAGATATTGGTGACCAAATATTATTGGATGATTATCTTGAGAATATTGCTGAAAAGGTGCACAACGCGTTGGTACATGAAGGTTATTCTTTCAGGACTGTCTCAGTAAAAGTGAGGCAAGAAGATTTTACCACTTATACAAGAGCTTTAACACTGGATAACCATACACAGGATTTAGGATCAATTAAACGATTATCCAGAGAACTTGGATCTGAATTTTTTGACGGAAGAAAAATAAGGTTATTGGGAATTAAATTATCACAACTTAGCAAGAAAAAGAATAAACAGACCACACTAGACGATTTTTTTCATGGTATCAGACGATGACTTTTCCAAAAAAAGAAATGTGTGGGCACCAGAATGTCCAAATTGCGGGGAAAAAATGATTTTTTCATGGTATGAAAAGGGACCACCTAAAAAAAATGTACGTTTTGGAAGCAAATTACCTGACTGGCTACATCAAATGTTTAGCCATAATTACAATTGATTTGCATCCGAAGGGTGCTTTCTTGTCCAGGTTTTGGCATCTGCCTGCCGGACCTTTTCGATCATTCGCAGGGTGTACGGGTTGAAGCTGTTGCCCCGTTCACAAAGACCACGCTCCTACCTGCCCGCGATATAGGTCGAAAGGTGTAAGAGGAGGTCCAGCACGAATCGGGAGAGACCATCGCTAAAGGTTATTGTGGATGTCTATCATAATACTTTCACAGAGCTTTTCACAATAGCTTAATATGCTTTTTTTCAAAGTATTCCACCATGAAAAAAGAATTGAGGCGTGATAGACATACGGTGTCATTGCTTACCGACCACATGGTTTTCAGTCCTAAGTACAGGGCCAAGATACTTGTCGGAGATGTGAGGTTGTTGACTGAAGCTCTAATTAGAAAGACCTGTTTGGAACTGGATATAAAAATCATTGATATGTCAGTAAATTCTGATCACGTGCATCTTTTTATACAATACCCTCCTAAATATTCAGTAAGTTATATAGCCAAAATGATCAAAGGTAGAACCAGCAGAATCTTGAGACAGGAATTTCCAGAACTAAAAGAATGGTGTCGGAAAAGTCTCTGGGCTCCAAGCTGTTATCACGGAAGTGTAGGTCATGGATGGGAAATTGTTGAAAAATATATTGCCGGACAAGATCGAAAATCAAAAGGCTAAGGCCTATTACAGGCCTTGTGACTTAACAGGCTGTCCGATAATTTGAAAATCGAAATATACAGAATAAATTATTAAATACAGAATTAGCATTTAAACTACTTGTTGCTTAAGATTTTGTTTCTTCTTGTGAAATCTCTTAATGTTATTGCCTGAACAAATTAAGTTAAACTCTGTTTTTACGGTTTTTAACCCTCTTGTAAGAAAACTCGTTACTCCTTTATTCTCTTTAATATCCCCAAATACAGGTTCTACGATTAGTTTTCTTAACTGAGCCAGTGGCAAACTTGCTAGAATTCCCTAAAAATTCAATTAAAACTCAATTAACTCCTTAATCTCTAAAAAATTTCTTCTGATGGCTTAGATTGACAACCT
>JACUTQ010000017.1 GCA_014859725.1 Methanosarcinales archaeon
TTTATTAGATAATATTCCTATAAAAATAGTAATTTATGCAGGTGCTGAGTATAAACTATTGGTAGAAAAAAACGGTATAAGATCCATTGAACGCATAATGGACATTCACAGAGACACAGTGTCAAGTATTATCGAGGACCTCGCTATACATGCAAGAGATGTAACGGATTTACTGATAACTGATGTGGGATTGACCAAAATTGAGGTGGATGAGATGTGGTCATCCGTAAAAAAACAAAAAAAAGTTGAGCAAGGAGATGCTGGATCGGATCCTAAAATTATTTGATTACATTGATTATTCAATCACAACTACCTGGAAGTCCCTATCCATCAACCATTTATGGAATATATGGGCCATACATTCCTGGCATTCCTCTTTTTTGATGGAATCAATAGCTTCATGGTCCGGGGCCGCATCGAGTTTTATCTGGGTTGGACATCTCCGGTCATTGCAGAATTCCCGCCTCTGGTATTCTCTTACTATCCTCATTCAATATCTCCTTACATCTGAGGTTTTATTATAACTTTCATGGATTCACCTGCTTCAGCCACCAGTTTGAATCCCTTACCGGCATCTGACAATCCCAATGTATGTGTGATCATGTCAGCAACTTTGACCCTTTCAGACACCAAAAGTTCGATGGCAGTCGTGATGTCCAGAGGACTTGCTCCATATGAGTTCTTTATACTGATCTCGTTTTTCCACAGGTCAAATATTGAAAAAGATACTTTAATATCCGGCTGTGGGGACGCAAAAAACAATATGGTGCCACCCCGATCCACTGACATGAGGGCCTGATTGATAGCAGGAACAGCCCCGGTACACAAGATCACAATGTCGGCCAGATCACCGTTATTCTGCTCACGCAGCCGCTGCGGCACATCATCACTTGCCTTAATGGTACGGGCACCAAACTTTAGGGCCATATCCAGCCTGTACTGATTGATGTCAGTGGCAAAGATGCTGCCTGCTCCCAGTGCCGCTGCCAGTTTTATGTGCAGCAGACCTGTAATGCCACTGCCTATCACCAGCACGCTCTTGCCCGTTTTTATCCCGGCCTGGCGCTGGCCCCTATACACGCACGCCAGCGGCTCGATGAATGTTCCCTCTTCAAATGTCATTTTGTCAGGAAGCAAAAATACGCCTCTATCCACATTGATGGCAGGTACCCGCAGATATTCTGCAAAACCTCCAGGGTCGAAATTTGTGGTACGCAGGGTATCGCAGACTGTATGATGTCCTGCCAGGCAGTATATGCAGGTGTTGCATGGTACGTGGTGGGACACAAAGACCCTGTCACCCACATTGTACTGCTTTACGTCCTGCCCTGCTTCAGTTACGGTACCTGTGATCTCATGACCCGGCACCAGGGGAGCCCTGGAAAGACGGTACCATTCCATGACATCGCTGCCGCAGATGCCGCCTGCTTCTACCTTTACCAGCAATTCGTCAGGTCCTATGGAAGGGACCGGTATCTTCTGCAGTCGTACATCGTTGTTATTGTAGTAAACGGCGGCACGCACAAATCTTGCTCCTATTAAGACTTTTCACTGTTGTACAGATCAAGTGCTTCCTGTGGAGTATAATCTTCATGTACCACAGCCCGGACGGCCTTGATCATAGCTACAGGATGATCGTTCTGCCAGATGTTACGGCCCATGTCCACACCCACAGCGCCTTCATGTACTGAATTTGAGACCAGGTTTAATACATCCAGTTCTGTATCCAACTGCTTGCCTCCGGCCACTACAATGGGGACAGGACAGCCTTTCACTACCTTGGGAAAGTCATCAGTATAATAGGTCTTGACGATCTTGGCGCCCAGTTCGGCTGCTATCCTGCAACACAGGGCCAGATACCTGGTATCTCTGACCATATCCTTACCTACTGCAGTCACTGCAACCACAGGGATACCATAACGCTCGCACTCGTTCACCAGATGTCCTAAATTCATCAATGTCTGGTGTTCGAATGCGCTGCCCACATATATGGACATTGCCACTGCAGCCACATTCAGCCTGATAGCATCCTCAACTGAGGTCGTGATACCCTCTTTTGACAGATCTTCCCCGACAATACTGTTCCCGCCAGATACCCTCAGCACGATGGGAACCGAGGTATTGGGATCAACACTGGTGCGCAGGACACCGCGGGCTGGCATAAGTGCATCGGCATATTCAAGAATCGGTTCTATGGTTTTTTTCGCGTTTTCCAGCCTTGTGGTGGGTCCCAGGAAATATCCGTGGTCTACCGCAAGCATTACTGTCCGGCCCGTTTTTGGCTTAATTATCTGTGAGATTCGGTTTTGCATTCCCCAATCCATATTTGGCTCTCCTTATTATTGAATAATGTAATTAGCAGATTGGTATTATCCTTTTATGTATTAAAATATTGGATTTTTTCAAAAGATTTCATATAGAAGTGAAAATCTACTGGATCACTCTGATATTTTGGCTATAGGTGGCGGTATTTTATTAGTTTTTACAATTTTAATCTCTTCAAGTCTTTGAAAACAATGTGTAAGATAATTAGATAATTATTCTACTTCCCAATAGTCTGCAACTCTTACCGCTTCCCCTTCTCCTGGCCATGGGGGTATTGTCAAAATTATGAAAGAAAGAGGTTCTTTACCTTCATTTCTAAATTGGAAATGAGCACCCAGGGGGCTTTAGAAGTACTATTTGGAGGCAGAGTACAATGGCACATTCCCGCTTCAAATCTATTTTTGAATTCTTCTACATCATCCATCTATTGATATGCTCAGCGCCGGGCTGAACACATCTGCCCTACATGTTATCCAGATCGAAAACTACAAACCCTTTCGCACGCAGAGCAGCCTTGTCAGTGATCTTCCTGGCAACAATCCCAAAATGCTCCTTTCGTTCATCATTGTTCCAACCGACAAATTTGGATTTTTCCTGTAAATCTAAAAGTATGTTCTCAGCCTGCTTTAAAGTCAGGTCTTTCCATTTGCACTCGATAAAAAGTATCTCTTCTGAATCGGAATTCAAGGCGACAATGTCGATCTCATAAGTGTTTTGTCCTTTTGGAGCACCCTTTATCCTGCCCCACTGCCGACCTATCTTGTGATATTCAAATGGGATCTTGTTTTGGTCGATCAAAAATTCTCTACAGATAATCTCAAACCGTTTGCCAATATGGTTGTTAATACTTCTTTTCGTATTCTCTACAAACCTCGGATTTCGTCTTTTGTAATCTGAAATGTTCTTATAAAAGAAACGGAACCAAAAATCCATGAGAGGATGGTCTATGTACAATAATTTTTTATTGCCTATGACCTGTTCTTCATAGTTCAATATATTGAAATGATGCACAAGTTCATAGATCTGGCGTGTAAGGTCAGTTTCCTTTTTTGTCAAAAATGATGCGATCTCACTGATCCGCGTGCAACCGCTGGCAACGGCAGTAAGTATATCATAGTACACACCACTTCTTTTCCCAAACTCCAAAGACAATATTGACATGACTTCATCTTCAAATATTGCATTTTCCACAAAGAAGAATCGAT
This sequence comes from Methanosarcinales archaeon, assembly GCA_014859725.1. Lineage (NCBI taxonomy): Archaea > Methanobacteriati > Methanobacteriota > Methanomicrobia > Methanosarcinales > Methanosarcinales archaeon. The sequence goes on from JACUTQ010000017.1 coordinate 3,531, forward strand.
CAACAATATTTTCAAAGGATACATTGTTTAGATTTTCATCTTCAATGGCAACGTAATATCTGGGATATCCTCCGGCAATTGCGTATAACTGTATGATATCTGAAAGTTCTGTAATATCAAGTTCCCTGCACATGTCAATTATGTTTTTAAAGGACATGGGTTTCAAATGCATTTGTCTCTTTATTCTGCCATACAGTGGCTGTTTTGAATCCAAAAATAATTTTTTTATCAGTCCTGTAGTGGAACCTGTAAAAAAGAGAAGGAGACCTTTTTTGTCTTCATTAAGATCAATATATTTCTGCAAAGTTCCAAATACCGATCTATCCACTGATAAGAAATTCTGAAACTCATCAAATGCAACAATACCTTCATACCTTTCAAACAGAACGTTAAAAAGATCATCCCAACTGTTCAATTTCTCAAATTCATTGATGATCTTTGCATTTCTGAGGTATGTCTCATACTCATCCAATAGACTGATGCTTGTTTTATCCTTGTTCACAAAAAAATACATGTCAGTATCTTTCATAAATTCAAGTATCATTCTTGTTTTCCCGACACGCCTTAAGCCCCATATCGCTATCGAAAACAATTTTCTTTTTGACAAAATGCGGGCGTCTTCAAGAGTATTGATCTCTTTTTCACGGTTTATAAATCTCATATATATTCACTTACTGAATTATTCAGTTACTGCATTACTTAAACATTTCGGTACTTCTGTTTAATTCAACCTGTCTTGCACGTAAGACCACACAGGGCAGAGGCCTTATCCTGCTTACAAAAGACACGAAAATGTCAGAGGATGGCATAAGGTTTGTACCACTGTGGAATGAATCATAATTCTGGTTAGCAATAACCGAGACCTAAAAAAACCAAATATTTCAATCATTCCTTCCAGAAATCCCTTGTCAAAAGCACAAGCACAGTAAATATTTCCAGCCTGCCTATCCACATATTTGCTATCAGCACAAGTTTCCCCACCGCAGGTATGGTGCTAAAATTTGACCACGGCCCCACAAGGTTGAAACCGGGCCCGATATTGCCAAGGGTCACAATGGATGCAGAAGCTGCACTCAGCATCTCCAGACCAAGTAGGCCCATAATAAAAGTGCTGACCATAAACACCAGTATATATAGTATGATAAATGAAAAAATACTTGCCATAACATCTTCGGGTACCACCCTGTCTCCCAACCTGATAGGTTTTACAATCTTAGGCTGCAGAGCTCTGAACAGTTCCCGATATCCGTATTTCAACATTAACATTAGCCTTACGATCTTGATACCACCAGCTGTGGAACCGGCACATCCACCAATGAACATAAGGACAAACAATATCATCCGAGACGAGTCGGGCCAGGTATTGAAATCATGGGTTGCATATCCTGTAGTGGTCAGGATCGATACCACCTGGAAAATGGCATATCTGGAAGATGTGGTAATTCCCTCAAAAGTCCCTGTAATCCAGAGTGTCAATGTCAATAGTACTGATGCACCCAACACGATAAAGGCATAGAATTTAAATTCGCTATCACGCAGCAGACTTTTCCGGTCCACATAAATCATTCTGTAATGCAGTGCAAAGTTGGCCCCTGCAACGAACATGAAGAAGGTAATAATACCTTCGATCAAAGGACTGCCAAAGGCTGCAACAGAATCGGCGCGGGGTGAGAATCCACCGCAAGCCATGGTGGTAAACGTGTGGGTCAGGGCATCATACACATCCATTCCGGCAATCAGCAGTGCTAATACTTCAATAGCTGATATTACCACATACACCATCCAGAGTATCTTTGCAGTCTCGATCAGCCTGGGCTTGAGTTTATCCTCTGTGGGTCCAGGCGCCTCTGCTTTGAACAGCTGCCGGCCTGCCACTGCCAGTTTGGGCAGAATAGCCAGGAACAGCATAATGATACCCATACCGCCCAGCCACTGGACAAAACTGCGCCAGAAAAGCAGTGCATTTGAATAGGATTCAATATCAGTCATTATTGTTGCACCAGTGGTGGTAAAACCAGACATTGACTCGAACAGGGAATCCACAGGGGAGAGACCGCTGAACAGAAACGGAAGTGCACCGAACATTGCAGCTGCTAACCAGCCGAATGCCACAATGGCAAAACTCTCCTTGTTTTTCAACTCTTCAGTGCTGCGGTTAGTGTATTCAAGTATGACCCCCACCACTGATGTGATAACAAATGAATAAATAAAAATAATGGCAGAATCCCATTCAGCAGGGTCTGACCTTGAATAATAATAACCCACTATTGCTGGGATCAGCATTAAAAATCCCAGAAACTTCAAAATAATTCCCAGGGTATGCAAAACAATCTTGAATTTCATGAATCCAACTGCTATTTATTTAGAAATATATAATGTTTTACCAATTAAGGGCTTTGGGACAAAATTCACTTATATCATACCAGCCCGTATATCCCATCCAATAATTTCGTCCCAAAGCCGTGTTGAACGAAAGGTTTAAGTCTAATGCGGACATAAAACGGGCGTTACCCCAGCGCAACATCCTTATGTTTAATATTCAACTCGGTGAAGAATTGTTCAGCAAAAAAAATAGGCATAATTTTGCAGAAATATTAGATGTAGCTAGCGCTGACAATCAGAGGGCTCGTAGCTCAGCTAGGCAGAGCACCTGGCTTTTACAATGGATGGAATGTCAACATTCATTTGAAGATACCAGATGGTCGGGGGTTCGAATCCCTCCGAGCCCGCTTTTCACAACCTAGGGGGATGAATGTAAGAATGAAAAGTCCGAAAAGTCCGAAGAGTTTTAGTTTATTGAATCATCAAATAGTGCCTGAGCATATTTTATTATCAGATAATGATGCAAATCTAGTTCTAAAAAAATATGATATAGAAAAGGAACAGTTGCCAAAAATAAAAATCACTGATCCGGTTATTAAGGAAATAAATGCCCAGGTAGGCGAGATAGTCAAAATAATAAGAAAAAGCCAGACAGCCGGTGAAGCTGAATTCTACAGGTTGGTAATTGAATAATCATTTGGACAGAATGGAACTTCCAAGAATTTATTTTGTATAATTTAGAAGGGGCGATAGCGTGTTAGATTTAGGTGTATTATCTCGAGCTTACTTTACCAAGAACAATATAGTTAGACATCATTTGGACTCTTTCAATGATTTTTTGGATTATGGAATGCAAAAAGTCATTGATGAACAGGGCATCATCGAAACAGATATTGAAGATACTTATGTAAGATTAGGAAAAATCCGCATAGGAAAACCTATGGTGAAAGAAGCCGATGGTGCCCAGGACCTATTATATCCTAACGATGCCAGACTCAGGAATATTACATATTCCGCTCCAATTTATCTTGAAATGATCATCGTACAGGGAGAAGAAGAAAAAGTACCTGTTGAAGCTGTTGTTGGCCAGCTCCCAATAATGCTGATGAGCAAGGCCTGTAACCTGGCCGATATGACACCCGATGAAATGATCCGGTTTGGAGAAGATCCTCTGGATCCTGGTGGATATTTTATTGTAAACGGGACTGAAAGGGTTATAATGACATTAGAAGATCTAGCTCCAAATAAGATCCTGGTTGATAACGAGGAACGATATGGAGATAAGATCGAGGTTGCCAAAGTATTCAGTGAACGCCGAGGATATAGGGCACTAGTAGTGGTCGAACGCGGCCGAAAATCACTCCTCGAAGTTAGTTTCCCTTCCATATCAGGACGTTTGAGTTTTATCACTATGATACGAGCGCTGGGTATAGAGACTGATGAGGATATTGTAAATACAGTATCTGATGATCCTGAAATTATCAAGTTCATGCTTGAGAACCTGGAAGAAGCAGAGGTCCATACCATAGAAGAAGCAGTTGAAAAGGTAGGTAACAGGGTAGCAGCAGGCCAGACCGGGGAATACCAGGTGAAACGGGCCAATTATGTAATAGACAGGTATTTACTACCCCATATTGGCAACGACCCTGCGCACAAGATCGTCAAAGCCCAGTATCTTGGCAGAATGGCCGAAGCTTGTTTTGAGCTGGCTCTTGGAAGAAGACAACCCGATGATAAGGATCATTATTCCAACAAACGTCTCAAACTCAGCGGGGATCTGACAGAAGATTTATTCAGAGTATCATTTAACAGGCTGACCAGGGACATAAAATACCAGCTAGAGCGGGCCAATATGCGTAATCGCGACCTCAATGTAGTAACTGTGGTCAGGGCCGATGTACTTACCGAAAGACTTGGACACCCCCTAGCAACAGGGAACTGGGTAGGCGGCAGGGCAGGTGTATCGCAATTGCTGGACCGCATTGATTATATGGCAACACTATCACATTTGCGCCGTGTGATATCACCCTTATCCAGAGCACAGCCTCATTTCGAAGCAAGGGATTTACATCCTACTCAATGGGGACGTATCTGTCCATCCGAAACACCAGAGGGACCCAACTGCGGGTTGGTAAAGAACTTTGCACAGATGGTAGAGATCTCCACAGAAATATTTGAAAACAAGAAACTGAAACAAACCCTCATTAATCTCGACGTTGTAGCATTTGCACCACATGTGCTGGGTCTTGAAGAAGGGCGCGGCACTTATGCCACAGAACTGGAAGCCATAGAAGAAAATATTGAATATAATGACGGGAGTGAATCCTTTGAATAGAACAAGGGTGTTTTTGAATGGTGAACTATTAGGATACAATGATGCACCCGAAGAACTTGTGAAAAACATACGGCAATTGCGTCGTTCAGGTACTATACCCATACAGGTAAACGTGGCTTATTATCCCGTTACTCATGAGGTTATTATTAATAGTGATTATGGTAGGGCCCGTAGACCGGTTATAATTGTTGAGAATGGAAAAACCCTTCTGAACGATGACCATATTGAGCAGCTTGAGAACGGGGAGATCGCGTTCGACGACCTGGTCAAGATGGGATTGGTAGAATATATTGACGCTGAAGAAGAAGAGAACTGTTTTGTAGCAGTGTACGAAAAGGACCTGACACCTGAACATTCACACCTTGAGATCGACCCGTCTTTGATATTAGGTATCTGTGCAGGTATGATTCCATTCCCCGAACACAATGCCTCGCCCAGGAATACTATGGGTGCAGGAATGGTGAAGCAGTGCCTCGGTATACCTACTGCAAATATGAAATTGCGTCCGGATACCAGAGGACACATACTCCATTATCCTCAAAAAGCCCTGGTGCATACCCAGACATGTGATGTAATTGGTTTTGATGACAGGGCTGCAGGTCAAAATTTTGTTGTGGCTGTACTTTCATATGAAGGTTATAATATTGAAGATGCACTGGTTATCAATAAAGGGAGTATTGATCGGGGTTTAGGACGAAGCCATTTCATCAGAACACTGGAAGGTGAGGAGAGGCGTTATCCAGGCGGTCAGGAAGATAAGTTTGAGATTCCGGATCAGGAAGTTCGGGGTGCAAGGGGACTGGAAGTATATTCCCAACTGGATGAAGATGGAATTGTAAATCCGGAGGTCGTTGTTGGACCAAACGATGTGCTTGTGGGGAAGACATCTCCACCAAGATTCCTTGAAGAACCTACCGAATTGGGTTTAAGCCCTCAGCAGAGACGTGAATCCAGTGTGACCATGCGTTCCAATGAAAAAGGGATTGTAGATTCAGTTATTCTTACAGAGAGCCAGAATGGAGCTCGTTTGGCCAAAGCACGTATGCGGGATCAGAGGATCCCTGAACTTGGCGATAAATTTGCTTCCAGGCACGGTCAGAAGGGTGTGTTGGGACTTATCATGCCCTTTGAAGATATGCCATTTACAGAATCCGGAGTAGTTCCTGATCTGATCATTAATCCCCATGCAATTCCATCAAGGATGACCGTAGCCCATGTACTGGAAATGATCGGTGGAAAAGTGGGCAGCCTGGAAGGGAGGCGCATCAATGCCACAGCCTTCTCAGGTGAATCTGAAGACGATATGAGAATGGCATTAAAACGAGCCGGTTATTCCCATAAAGGTAAAGAAGTGTTCTATGACGGGATCACAGGCAGAAGGATCGAAGCAGACCTGTTCGTAGGTGTGATCCTTTACCAGAAACTCTATCATATGGTGGCATCCAAGATCCATGCACGAAGCAGGGGTCCGGTACAGGTGCTCACCAGACAGCCCACAGAAGGAAGGGCCAGAGAAGGAGGTCTCAGGTTTGGTGAAATGGAACGTGATGTGCTAATAGGCCACGGGGCGTCACTTGCACTGAAAGAGAGATTATTGGATGAATCTGATAGAGTGATCCAGCTGGTATGTTCCACCTGCGGAATGGTAGCCACTCAGGATAAGAGGAGGAATATGGTATTCTGCCCCAACTGCGGTGCTGAGACCGGTATATATCCGGTAGAGATGAGTTATGCCTTCAAACTGTTATTAGATGAGATCAAATCTTTGGGTGTGGCTCCCAGATTGGTGTTAGAGGATGCAGTATAAGAGGTGATGATAATGATATCGGTAGTTCCAAAAAGAATTAAGGAAATAACATTCGGGCTTATCTCGCCTAAAGAGTACAGAAAGATGAGTGTCACCAGGGTCATCACGGCAGATACCTATGATGACGACGGGTTCCCTATAGAGATGGGTTTAATGGATCCGAAAATGGGTGTCATTGACCCCGGTCTTAGATGCAAGACCTGCGGCGGCAGGGCAGGGGAATGTCCTGGGCATTTCGGGCATGTGGAATTAATCGCACCTGTCATCCATGTGGGTTTTGCAAAATTATTACGAAAGATCTTAAGGGCCACCTGCAAGGATTGCAGTGCACTGCTCCTTGAATCCAAAGATAAGAAAAAATATCTTGAGCAGATCAGGACCCTGAGAAAGATGGGGCAGAACATAGATGATGTCACCAATGAAGCTTTTAAAGAAGCGAGAAAGGCCAAGACATGTATGTACTGCAATACTTCCCAGCTTGAAATTAAAGTGGAGAAACCCTCTACATACGTAGAAAACGGCCACAAACTCATGCCTTCAGACATCAGGGCCAGGCTGGAAAAGATATCTGACGACGATATCGAAGTCATGGGAATGGATCCCAAGAGCGCCAGACCAGAATGGACCATACTGACAGTATTACCAGTACCTCCGGTCACCATGCGTCCCAGCATTACCCTGGAAAGCGGGCAGAGAAGTGAGGATGATCTTACCCATAAACTGGTAGATATTATCAGGATCAACCAGCGGTTTCAGGAGAACCGCGAAGCTGGCGCACCACAACTTATTATCGAAGATCTTTGGGAACTTCTGCAGTATCATGTGACCACGTTCATGGATAACGCAGTGTCTGGCGTACCTCCGGCAAGACACCGATCAGGCAGGCCATTAAAAACCCTGTCCCAGCGACTGAAAGGGAAAGAAGGCCGATTCAGGGGTAGTCTGTCTGGTAAGAGGGTTAATTTCAGTGCAAGGACCGTAATCTCACCAGATCCCAACCTCAGCGTTAGTGAGGTGGGTGTACCCCTCACGATTGCTAAAGAATTATCCATTCCTATTAATGTCACCCACCGCAACATAGAGGAAGTTCGAGAATATATCAGACGGGGTCCTGATAACCATCCCGGTGCGAACTATGTGCTTCGCGGAGATAAACGCAGGATCAAGGTTACGGATCTAAATTGCGAAGAACTGGCAGAGACCCTGGAATTGGGCTGGAAGGTTGATAGGCAGTTGAAAAACGGTGACATAGTGCTCTTCAACAGGCAGCCGTCACTGCACAGAATGAGTATCATGGCCCATGAGGTCAAGGTACTGCCCCATAAAACGTTCAGATTAAACCCAGCTGTATGTCCGCCATATAATGCTGATTTTGACGGGGATGAGATGAACATGCATGTGCTGCAGAATGAAGAGGCCAGGGCAGAAGCAAAAATGCTCATCCATGTCCAGGAAAATATCCTCTCACCAAGGTTCGGAGGTCCCATCATAGGTGGGATACATGACCACATATCGGGTCTGTATCTATTGACCAAAGGCAACAACAAATTGAATAAGAATGATGCATTGGAATTACTCAGAAAATCTCAGATATCCCACTTATCTGAACCGGCAGGGGAGGAGAATGGCAGCCCTTATTGGACTGGAAAACAGATTTTCAGCCATATACTGCCAGAAGGATTGGATCTTATCTACAAAGCACAAATATGCGATAATTGTGACACATGCAAAAAAGAAGAATGTGACAGGGATGCGTATGTAGTGATAAAAAACGGCGAGCTTTTTTCCGGGACTATGGATGAGAAAGCCATAGGAGCTTTCAAGGGGGTGATCCTTGACAGGATCGTTAAGGACCAGGGCAGTAAAGCAGCTGTCCAGTTCATCAATGATGCAACCCGGCTTGCTATTAGAAGTATCATGCATTATGGATTCAGTTTTGGCAATGATGACGAAGATATTCCACAGGAGGCTCAGGTCCAGATAGCAGAACTGCTGAAAGAAGCTGAAAGCAGGGTTATGAAAATGATAGTAGCATTTAATGAAGGCAATCTGGAACCTCTGCCTGGCAGGACAGTGGCTGAGACCCTGGAACTGAAGATCATGCAGGAGTTGGGTAAAGCCAGGGATACTACCGGCAATATTGCAGGAAAATATCTTGGATTGGACAATGCTGCGGTGGTCATGGCAGTATCAGGAGCCAGAGGTTCCATGTTGAATTTGACCCAGATGGCAGGCTGCGTAGGACAGCAGGCTGTTAGGGGCGAGCGAATCAGACGAGGCTACGCTGGCAGGACACTTTCAAATTTTCATACGGGAGACCTGGGAGCTGGTGCACACGGATTCGTAAAGAACAGTTATAAAAGTGGTCTAACTCCTACTGAATATTTCTTCCATGCGATTGGTGGGAGAGAAGGATTGGTAGATACTGCAGTCAGGACATCACAGAGTGGTTATCTACAGCGGAGATTGGTCAATGCAATGCAGGACCTTGAGGTACAGTACGATGGTACGGTACGGGATACAAGGGGGATGGTAGTCCAATTCCTATATGGAGAAGACGGCGTAGACGCCATGAAAAGCGAATACAGTAAACCACAGACCATTCGCAGGATAATTGAGAACGTTACCGGAAAGGAGGTGGAATGATGGCTGTTAGTCTAAATACCATAGACGAGATGACCAGGAATCTGCACCTTCCAAAGAATCTCATGGATTCTTTGAGGGATGATCTTTCAAAGATCAAGGTGACCAAAAAGGAACTGGAAGATATTATTGAAAAAACATTGGAAAGCTACAATTATGCGCGCATTGAGCCCTGTGAAGCAGCTGGTGTGGTTTCGGCCCAGAGTATAGGAGAACCCGGTACTCAGATGACCATGAGGACGTTCCACTATGCAGGTGTGGCTGAGATCAACGTCACGCTGGGTTTACCAAGACTGATTGAGATCGTGGATGCCAGGAAGAACCCTTCCACTCCCATGATGACCATCTACCTGACAGAAGAGTATGCAAAAGACAGGGAAATGGCCAGAAAACTTGCCTGGGAGATCGAGGCTACTCATACCAGTCATCTGGGAGGTATTTCCACAGATATAGGTGAGATGGCATTAATTATTGAACTAAATAAGAAAGTGGTCTCGCAAAGGGATCTCACACCTGAACAGATAGGAGATATTTTGGAATCCGAATTGGGTGTACCTGTTGCAATTAAAGGTCTTACTCTTACTATCAGGCCTGCAAATGAATCTTATAGAGAGCTTTTGCAGCTGGGAAAAAACCTGGAATCTGTAGTCATCAAAGGGTTGAAATCCATAAAACGAGTGGTGATCCGCAAGGAAGATACCATTGATGAATATGTATTATACACTGAAGGTTCTGCCCTGAATGATGTGGCGGATCTTGATGGTGTGGACATGACGCGGTCCACTACCAATAATATCAATGAGATATATGAGGTTTTTGGCATCGAAGCTGCCCGCAACAGTATTATAAAGGAAGCTACCGACACGCTCAGGGAGCAGGGTCTGACAGTGGATATCAGGCATATCATGCTTGTGTCAGATATCATGAGCGTGGACGGCGAAGTGAAACCCATCGGCAGGCACGGTATCTCAGGCGAAAAGGCCAGTGTACTGGCCCGGGCTGCTTTTGAGGTCACTGTGAACCATCTGCTGGATGCAGGTGTGAGGGGAGATGTTGATGAACTTCGAGGTGTCACTGAAAATGTTATCGTTGGTCAGCCCATCAGGCTGGGTACGGGTAATGTTAAACTTATGGCAGCAAAAAGGACTTAAAGCATAAAATCTAGTAGAAAAATCAAATCGAGATGGTATTCATGGCATTAGATATTAATAAAGCACTACGAAATGCAATAAAGACAGGAAAAATATACATGGGCTCAAATCAAACATTGAACGCAGTTGATAATGCTCAGGCCAAAGCAGTTGTACTGGCAACTAACTGTCCAAAAGACGTTAGAGATCAACTATCTGGAAAAGTCCCTATAATCAACTTTTCAGGTATGGGAGTAGATCTGGGTACCGTATGCGGCAAACCGTTTGCAATATCAGCATTGACAATTATTGAGCCTGGAGAATCAGAGATTTTATCGGCAATAAGGGAATAAATTTGAGCGAAGTTAAACTCAATACCGATGGAATCCGGTATATAGCGTTATTTGAGAGTATTACAGGAGCCACGGCCAAAGATTGTCTTGTGGATGAGGAGAATAACAGGGTGATTTTTGTAGCCAAAACCGGTGATATGGGACTTGCCATCGGTAAGAATGGAGAACATATCAACAAGGTAACTAAAAGCATTGGCCGTCATGTTGAAGTAGTTGAATATAATGATAACCCGGAAGAATTTATTAAGAATCTTATGCAGCCTGTAAATCTAACGAGCGTGAAGATCGGTTACAGGGGCGATAGACGAATTGCTTATGTAGAAGTAAAAGCTAAAGAGAAGGGTCTTGCTATAGGACGAAATGGAAAAAATATAGAGAAAGCAAAGATTCTCGCTAAGCGACATCATGATATAGATGATGTTACAATTCAGTAAACCCACAAAAATCGAGTTTAACAGTAAATATTTATTAAATAATTAAAGTATATAAAAATCATAGGAAGTTACATTACATGGGAAAAGGAAAATATGCTGCACGCAAGCTCAAAGGTGACAGGGAAAAATTCAGATGGAGCGACAGGAATTATCTAAGGCGTGCCCTAAATCTTAACGTAAAAGCCGACCCCTTGGGAGGAGCTCCTCAAGGAAGAGCTATTGTGCTTGAAAAGGTGGGTGTTGAAGCAAAACAGCCAAATTCAGCTATCCGAAAATGTGTGAGGATCCAGTTGATCAAGAACGGAAGACAGGTAACAGCATTTTGTCCTGGGGACGGTGCGATCAATTTTATTGATGAACATGATGAGGTAACTGTAGAGCGTATTGGCGGAAGAATGGGCGGTGCCAAGGGAGATATCCCAGGTGTTAGATTCAAAGTTACCGCTGTGAACAACATGAGCTTGAATGAAATGGTGATCGGACGTAAGGAAAAACCTGTGAGGTAAAAGGATGTACAAATTATTTGATAAATGGGATACCACAGAAATCGAGGTCAAAGATCTCAGTGTTGAGAGATACATCAACCTCAAACCGGTATTACTGCCATATTCTGGTGGAAAGCATGCCAGACAGCAGTTCAATAAATCGAACCAGCATATTGTGGAGAGGCTGATCAACAGAATGATGCAGAGCGAACACAATACTGGCAAGAAGATGACCACTTATAAGATCGTAAAAAACTCTTTGGAGGTCATAAACAGGAAAACCAAAGAGAACCCGATACAGGTGCTGGTCAATGCTATTATCAATGCAGGACCCAGGGAAGAGACCGTGAGGTTGAAATACGGAGGTATTGCAGTTCCTAAAGCCGTGGATACCGCTCCCCAGCGCAGGGTAGATACCGCGCTTCAGCTGATCGCTGAAGGTGCATTCAAATCTTCTTTTAAATCCAGGCGTCCTATCGAAGAGGCCCTGGCAAATGAGATCATTGCAGCTGCAAATTACGACGTAAAGTCTTATTCTATCAACAAGAAGGAAGGAAAGGAACGGGTAGCTAAGGCAGCAAGGTAATAAGATCGCAGCCCCGCTTTGGGCTGCAATTATTTTTTTATTATTCTGATTTTTTAATTCAATTTTTGAAATTTTAAAATTATCTGAGGAAATATATATGGGACGAAGGAAAAAGATGGTCGAGCGCGTGACCGTGCTCATGAATGAACCAGAACAGATACGAAACATCGGTATAGTTGCACATATCGATCACGGAAAAACTACACTTACTGATAATATCCTGGCAGGCGCAGGTATGATCTCAAAGGAACTGGCTGGCAGGCAATTATTTACTGATTCTGATGCGGAAGAACAGGAACGAGGTATTACCATAGACAGCGCTTGTGTGTCCATGGTGCATGAATTCCATGGTAGCGAATATCTGATCAATCTTATCGATACACCGGGTCACGTGGATTTCGGAGGAGATGTGACCAGGGCCATGAGGGCCGTGGACGGTGCAGTGGTTGTGGTGGATGCTGTGGAAGGTACAATGCCCCAGACCGAGACCGTACTCAGGCAGGCATTGAAAGAACACGTCAAGCCTGTACTTTTCGTTAATAAGGTGGACCGGCTCATCAACGAGCTGCAGGTCGACCAGCAGGAAATGCAGATCAGGCTGGGTAGGGTCATCGACCATGTTAACAAGCTGATCAAGGGCATGAACGAAGAGAAATACAATGCAGGATGGCGAATGGATGCTTCCGAAGGAACGGTAGTTTTCGGTTCTGCCCTGTACAACTGGGCCATAAGTGTGCCTTTTATGGCAAAATCCGGCATCGGGTTCAAAGATGTATATGATTTCTGCAAGGCCGGGGATATGAAGTCACTGGCAGATAAATGCCCGTTACATGAAGTGCTCAATGATACGATCATCCGCTTTTTGCCCAATCCACTGGAAGCCCAGGCAGATCGAGTGAATGTCATCTGGCATGGTGACAAGGAATCCGTGGAAGGAAAAGATATGCTCACAGCTAACAGGGATGGTGATGTGGCTTTGATGGTTACCGATATTTCCATGGACCCCCATGCAGGCGAGGTGGCAACAGGCAGGTTATTCAGCGGTACCTTGAGGAGAGGAATGGAACTGAATGTATCAGGGTCGGCAAATACCAACAGGCTGCAACAGGTAGGGGTATTCATGGGTCCGGAACGATTGGAAGTAGAGAACATACCGGCTGGCAATATTGCAGCGGTCACTGGTCTGAGAGATGCTTACGTGGGAGCAACCGTGTCCTCGAAAGACGACATGACACCTTTTGAGTCGATCAAACATGCCAGTGAACCCGTAGTCACTGTGGCAGTGGAGGCAAAGCACATGAAGGATCTGCCAAAACTGGTAGAGGTGCTGCGGCAGGTTGCCAAGGAAGATAATACCCTCAGGATTACTATTAATGAAGAGACTGGCGAACACCTGATGGCAGGTATGGGTGAACTTCATCTTGAGGTCATAGGACACAGGATCGAAAGGGACAAAGGTGTGGAGATCACAACAAGTCCACCCATCGTGGTATACAGGGAGTCCATCCAGAAACATGCCGGTCCTGTGGAAGGGAAGAGTCCAAATCGGCACAATAGGTTCTACATCGAAGTGGAACCCCTGGATGCGAATATAGTGGAATTGATCAAATCAGGGGATGTTTCCATGCGAATGCCTGAGCTGGAGAGGCGTGAGAAGTTCATGGAGGCAGGATTTACTAAGGAAGAAGCAAAGGGTATTACCCATATATTTGAGTCAAATATCCTAATTGATTTAACTAAGGGTATCCAGTACCTCAACGAGACCATGGAACTGATAATTGAGGCTTTTGAAGAAGTAATGAAAGCCGGACCTTTGAGCAGGGAACCCTGCCAGGCAGTTAAGGTAAGACTGGTGGATGCGAAGCTCCACGAGGATGCGGTCCACAGGGGACCTGCACAGGTGATACCTGCTGCCAGGACTGCTATCCAGGCTGCTATGCTGGATGCAAGTGATACGCTGTTGGAACCATTCCAGAAGGTGTTCATCCAGACCCCCCAGAGCAATATGGGTGGTGCCACATCTGAGATACAGGGCAGACGAGGTATTATCATCAATATGGAACAGGAAGGCGACATGACCATAATCGAGAGCAAGGCACCAGTGGCAGAGTTATTCGGTTTTGCCGGTGATATCCGCTCGGCAACAGAAGGTCGTGCCATGTGGAGCACGGAATTTGCCGGGTTCGAGCCTCTACCTGCGAGTTTGCTCAAAGAGGTAGTTTCACAGATACGACAACGAAAAGGATTGAAAGCCGAATTGCCCAAATCCAGTGATTTCGTCGGTCTGTAAAGAAAATAAATACCATTGACACAAAGTTTAAAAATGGTAAAGGCTATAAAAGTCACAAAAAACCTAGCATTATAATGAAAATAAGATTGGAGGAATAAATATGGCAGAAAAACCACATATGAATCTGGCAGTCATCGGTCATATCGATCACGGTAAATCAACTCTTGTAGGTCGATTAATGCACGATACCGGTGCGATCGCGCCACATATTATTGAGAAATACAGAGAAGAAGCAAAGGCAAAAGGAAAGGAATCCTTTGCATTTGCATGGGTTATGGACTCTTTGAAAGAGGAGCGAGAAAGGGGTATTACTATTGATATCGCACACCAGCGGTTCGATACCGACAAGTATTATTTTACTGTTGTGGACTGCCCCGGACACCGTGACTTTGTTAAGAACATGATCACAGGTGCATCACAGGCAGATGCTGCTATTCTGGTAGTGTCAGGTAAGGACGGTGTACAGGCCCAGACCAAGGAACACGTGTTCCTGTCCAGAACACTGGGTATCAACCAGCTTATCATTGCAATCAACAAGATGGATGAGATCAACTACGACGAAGCAAAATATAAACAGATTGTGGAAGATGTCAGCGCACTGTTGAAGATAGTAGGCTTCAAACCCGGTGAGATGCATTTCATTCCCACATCAGCGTTTGAAGGTGACAATATCGCTTCAAAAAGCGAGAAGACCAAATGGTATACCGGTCCTTCCATTCTGGAAGCTCTCGATGAACTGAAAGAACCTGAAAAACCCACAACTCTGCCTCTGAGGATTCCAGTACAGGATGCATATACCATCAGTGGTATCGGTACTGTACCGGTAGGACGTGTGGAAACAGGTATAATGAAGAAAGGCGATACTGTTATATTCGAGCCAAGCGCTGCAAAAGGCGAGGTCAAATCCATTGAGATGCACCATGAAGAGATTCTCCAGGCAGTACCAGGCGATAATATCGGCTGGAACGTGAGAGGTATCGGTAAGAACGATGTCAGGCGTGGCGATGTATGCGGACCGGCAGCTAAACCACCAACAGTGGCCGAGGAATTCCAGGCACAGATCGTGGTGCTCCAGCATCCGTCTGCAATTACAGCAGGTTATACCCCGGTATTCCACTGCCATACAGCCCAGACAGCATGCACTCTGATGAACATTGACAAGAAACTTGATCCCAAGACCGGTGAAGTGAAAGAAGAGAACGCAACCTTCATCAAGACCGGAGATGCAGCTATTGTGACCGTAAAGCCTTCCAGGCCTATGGTTATCGAGAATGTAAAAGAGATCCCACAGTTGGGACGCTTTGCTATTCGTGATATGGGCCAGACCGTTGCAGCAGGTATGGTCATAAGTATCAAGGCGAGGCCCTAAGGGTCTCACCCCTTTTTTTTATTTCCGGAGATTTAATTAATGGCACAAAAAGCAAGGATCCGTTTAACAGGTACAAGTCCAGATACCCTGGATAAAGTATGTAATCAGGTGAAAAGTATAGCAACTAAAACAGGTGTAGCAATAGCGGGTCCAGTTCCCCTTCCTACAAAGAAACTTGTGGTACCAACACTGAAAAGCCCTGATGGGGAAGGTACGTCTACCTGGGACCACTGGGAAATGAGGGTACATAAAAGATTAATTGACCTTGATGCAGATGAGCGAGCCCTCAGGCAGCTTATGCGTATACAGGTACCTAAAGACATCAGCATAGAGATTGTGCTGACAACATAGCGGTTTTTTTTTAGATTATATGGGTCAGCCATATAATCCAAATACATTCAGGAAGACCTAACATTTATGATTCTTCCTCTCCTTAGATTAGATGGTGAATAAGCGTGATTATAAGTTTTCAAGTGAAAGAGATCGATTCTAAAACATTTGTCGGTGCAGAAGGTGCCAGACAGCATAAGAGTATTAATATTAATTTTGATATCAATATCAAGAATCCCACTTTGGTGGAACAAAAAACACCGTTTGGTGAAAAGCAGATCATAAGGCTGGAGTATGCCCTGGCAATTAATTACATGAATCCCAATATAGGCTATATCAGGTTCGAGGGTTCCACTGATTATTACCAGGAGGGAGATCTGGAAGAGATACACAAGCAGTGGACCTCAGGGTCCGCACCATCGAATGTCCAGAACGAAGTTGCCAATACTATGGTAAGTAACCTGGCACCTCTGGCACTAACCATCTCAAAGACCCTGGGATTGCCGCCTGCAGTTCCTTTGCCTGCCGTGAACTTCGAGGGTAAACAGCAGAAGAAGAAACAACCGGACGCTCCTACCCATTATCACGGATAATTTCATTCTTTTATCAATTCCAGCACAAATCTTTCGATCTCATCCCTGACCTGCCTGTATTTTTCCACAGGCTGACCGATGGGGTCCTCCAATCCCCAGTCAATGAAATCCTTAAGATACACCACCGGGCAGGCCACCCCGCAGCCCATGGAGATAAGGATATCATAATCCTTGAGCGCACTTTCCGCAGGTAAATCTCAAAAGTGAATCTTATAGTTAAACATTTAATCATGTCGGTTAATAGCGGTTTTCAAAATATGCTTGAAAATGGTTTAGAATTATGTATGTCAATTTTCTACCGAAGTTTGCAAATTGTATACTAAAACAGGATCTCTCCAATATTGAGTGGGTGAATATTGTCATCTCACCATGTGCATATATATGAACAGTATAAATATAATATACGATATATATTAAAAACCGGCTTCAGGAAAAATGTTAAATATCTGCATATACCTGCGGAAAGTGCGATTAAATTCATGTGTAGTGAATAAAATTTTAGATGTAAGGGGTGAAAACGAAGGATAACTTTAAGGGGGGGGTGGGGAATTCTAGACCGCCATAAATGGGGATTTTTACATCGCCGTTGACAGTTACTTACATTACGGTTCCAGAGATTTGAAAAAGCTCAATTTTTGGAGGTGTGAAGTATAAACTGATTTAACTTTTCAATTTTCCATATTTCGAAAATGTGTATTTTCTCATTGTATACATTCAGAACTATACCAAATTTATTACCTAACGATGTTGTTTCTGAATATATTAATTCTTCAATACAATTTGCATATATATTTAAAAATAGCTTAAAATCTAAATCAGTTGGTTTTAAAGGAATTGATGAAACAATATCGTCAATGAGAATTTCTCCTAAGTTTTCAACTAATTCTTTTATTCTACTTTGCCTCACCTCTAAATATTGTTTGTGATCTATGTGAAATCTTTGA
>JACUTQ010000018.1 GCA_014859725.1 Methanosarcinales archaeon
TAAAGGGTTTCAAGGTTGAAGTGGGACTTGAGGACCTTGAGAAGATATTTTAGTTGAAGCTCTTCTTTATGGATCTCTTCAAGATCGTGTGGGTAAATTTTCACTATTTAAGTTGGTAAGGTCAAATTTATCTTTGCCGGAAGTGCCGAAGCCACTTGAAATATATTTTTTATGTTATATTAACCTCTAGATGGGTGGCTGTCGGTCAATATCAATAAGTCGATGGGGATGGGGCCTGAAGAGCGCAGATGAAAACCACATAATTCCGAGGCATCTCGCTGCACTGATATTGCTGGTACATCATTATTAAATATCTTTATTCAAATTATGTCAGATCAGTCGAAACCTTTATACCAATATCTACAGATTTCAGCGGATATGATCGAATTCACTAAAATCCATGGAAATGGTAACGATTTTATTATTATTGATGAATTTAACAAAGAGATCGTCCCTGACAATGTTAAACCTGGTTTTGCTCAAAAATACTGTGACCGCAGGTTTGGTATAGGTGGAGATGGGGTTTTGTTCTTATCAAAATCCAGCTCTGCAGATATGAAGATGCGGCTTTTCCAGCCAGACCGCTCTGAAGCTGAAATGTGTGGTAATGGTATCAGGTGTCTCGTTAAATTCGGACTTGACACCGGGTATATTTCAGAAGGTACTGCATCTGTTGAGACAATGGCCGGTATAATGCCTGTGGATGTTAAATGTCAGGGGGATAATACATGGATAAAAGTGAATATGGGGAAGCCCATGTTTGATAAAAAGGACATACCTGCCAGAGGCGAAGGAGATTTTATTAATGTAATGATGGATGGTATGAAAGTATCTGCAGTAAATACAGGTGTACCCCATGCTGTAATATTTGTTGATGATCTGGAGGGGATTGATATAGATGCCCTTGCACTTTCTGTCAGATATCATGATCTTTTTCCAAAAGGTACCAATGTGAATTTTGTCAATCTTGCTGCTGAAGGTCATTTGAATGTACGCACCTATGAAAGAGGGATTGAGGGTGAGACCCTAAGCTGCGGTACAGGTTCGGTAGCAGCGGCCGTCGTTGCCAATAAACTGGGTATGACAGGAAATGAAATTAAGGTCAATACCCTGGGCGGCATAATCAACATCACCATAGAAGGTGGTTATGCATTTATGGAAGGCTCAGCCAAGACCGTGTTTAATGGAACCATTTTATGATTATCGGGATCGATGATACAGATTCAAAGGACGGGATGTGTACAACATATCTCACAGCTGTGCTCATTGAAAAGCTCCAGGCATTTGGAACCCTTAAGGGAATTCCTCACTTGATCAGGCTAAATCCTAATATTAGATATAAAACCAGGGGAAATGCCGCGCTGGCACTGGAAATCGATGTCCATCCTAACGATGAGCAAATTATTATTGATATTACTACATCCCTGGTCGAAGAAATGGCCGATTTCAAGTGTGATAATACCAATCCCGGTATTGTCTTTTTGAAAGAACAAAAAGACCAGGGATTCAAAAAAGAGCTGGAAGATTTCATGTGGCAGGCCATGCGTGATGTTCTGAGAGTTGATACAGCTCTGGCATTTATCAATAAATACGGCCTGATACATAGGGGTTATAAAAACAATCGGGGGCTTATCGGTGCGTTGGCTGCATGCGGGGCAATTATATGCGGACTGCCAGATCATACTTACGAGTTGATCGCCTATCGCTTACCTGAGAATTTTGGTACACCCAGGGATATTGATCGGGAATCAGTATTCAGGGCAGACAGGGAAACATATCCTTCAACCTGGGATACAGTTGATATATCCAATGACACAGTCGTATTTGCTCCCCATTCTCCAGACCCGGTGCTATTTGGAATAAGAGGTGATGATATTGATAATATCTACCTGGCATTTGAAATTATTAGATCTGAGCCCACCGGTCATACAATACTTTATAAAACCAACCAGGGGACTGATCTTCATTTGAGAACTGACGATATTAATAATATCCAGAAAGAAAGGTCCTACATTATTGTGGGTACTGTAATGGATCCCCCCAAAACAATTGAAGGAGGTCACGTGTTTTTTACATTGGAAGGGTCTGGGAAAATAGAATGTGCAGCTTTCGAACCCACTAAAGGTTTCAGGAATCTGATCGGTGAATTAATGACAGGTGACAGGGTAAAAGTTTACGGCGGATATAAAAAAGGGACATTGAATATTGAGAAGATCGATCTCCTGGAATTGACAAGTCATGAAACAACGCTCAATCCCGTATGCCCATCCTGCAGCAAACGCATGAAATCAGCTGGCAGGGGTCAGGGTTACAGGTGCAAAAGCTGTGGTACGAAAAGCAATGAGGTAATAAATTCTCCAATCGAGAGAAACATCACAACTGGAATTTATGAAGTGCCGCCATGTGCCAGAAGGCATATCTCAAAACCCCTGATCAGATGTGCTGACCCAAGGGCACATCCCTCACGATGATAAGGTGAAAACGTGATAATCCCTGAACAAGAAAGATCTAATGAACCTTTGATCGGCGAAAAGGTGATCAAACACCCTGACATGACACGGGCTGTGGAATGGATACTAACAGAATATGAACCGCCCACAAAGGATATCTGTATATTCCTGCCCTGCTCTAAAGCAAAGCCATATCACAAGAGTCCTTCTCACAGGATATTTGACAGTATAATATTCAAGCATCTTGATGAAATCCAGGTTCATGTGGTGGTATTCGGGACCTGCGGAGTAACTCCAAGGGAACTGGATACGGAATATCCTTTCATGGATTATCAGTTCATACTGGGGCGGTGTGATATACCTCAGATAAAACGTGAATTCCATAGACTTGAAAGCAAACGTCTGGCACGGTATCTTGAAAAGACAAGGGACAATTACAAGCACAGGATCGCATACTGTCTGGGGGATTTCAGGGCGGCCATGGAAAAAGCAGTAGATATCAGCGGCATTCATGTTGATATTGTACCAAAACCGGAGACCATGGAGAATATATTCGATCCCGGATTGAAATTCAGTTATGGTAGTCTTAACCACCCTGATTATCTAAGGGATTTTGATAATTCTATTACACAGACCATGGGTTTGAATTCAACTGGTAATATTGAAGCAAGCGAGACAATCATTAATGACAATGATTGGTATTTATTATAATGATGAATAGTACTGAAATTCTGACCACAGATTTTTTTTATGCAGATCCAATAGGGATGTGGGTATCAGAGGAAGCATCATCTGGAATTATCATGTCTGTTAGTTTTATTGAAAATAATAAACATAAATCAAAATCTAATATATTTCTGCCAGTGTCATCAGATCTGTACCGATACTTTCAAGGGGAAATTGTAGATTTTTCGGCTTATAGTATAGACATGTCAGGTTATACAGCATTCCAGCAGGATGTATTGACTGCAGCACGATCAATTCCTTATGGAACATGTATTACATATTTCCAACTGGCAGAAATGATAGGTAGACCTAGCGCCGTAAGAGCTGTCGCAAATGCTCTTGGAAAAAATAAAACTCCAATTATCATACCCTGTCACAGGGTAGTCTCGAAACATGGAGTGGGCGGTTTTTCATGTGGGGTCGATCTTAAACTGAAATTACTGAAACTTGAATCAATATTGATCTAAACTGGCTGGTCCACTTCAGGTGCTGTGACAATAATAAATTCTTTGAATATATTTTGTTGGTATATAATTTCAGAGAACACTTTCAATTCGATAGTTGTGGTTTCACCGGGATTTATGTAAACCTGTTTTGATGCGCTCTTCTGTGTATTGGCTTTGCAGTCCTCAGAGAATCTGTCAACTCTATTGCATGTTTCCACAGTTACCGTGAAATTCTTGGTATGGAAGTGTGGTACTTTGGGTCCTGTGGATATTTATCAGAGTTATCACCGTAACCATCCTTATCAGTATCTGCCCATTCACTGGCATTATCAGGAAATACATCGATACCGTCATGATAGCTGTCACTATCACTATCTATACCTATATTTGCATCTAACGGGTCAAGGTCAATGTTGTCCTGAAATCCATCCCCGTCAGTGTCTGGAGAACTGGGATTTGTACCTGCATCATTTTCGGCATTATCGCCTATCCCGTCCCGATCTGAATCGTCCCAATCATAAGGATCGTCCGGGAAAACATCGATTGGATCCCTGCGCCCATCCCCATCAGTATCCGGTGCCTTTAAACATCCTGATAAAAGCAGTGATGTTAATATAATAAAAAATATCAGAATTTTTTTACTAGTCATTTGCTTATACAAATATATGATTTAATAAATAAATATTTGCATTTTATTTTGTTCCTGGTCTTTGAATAAGATTTATATCTATTTACACTAATTGTAAAACAATGGTTAAATTAGACAGAATTAATCTATCCAATGAAGGGTACACAAAATTCTTCAGTCCCATAGAATCCCAGATCATGGATGTATTGTGGAAAAAAGGAGATCTGACAACCGCCCAGATAACGGAAGAGACCGGGGTTCTTTTATCAAGTGTTGCAGGCACTCTGGACAGATTAGTTAAGACCAGATTTGTTGACAGATCGGTTAATAATATCAACGGGAGGGTCCGTTATATTTACACAGCATCCTCCACCAGAAACGAGATAGCTATGGAAATCACTAACAGGGTATTGGACAGTCTCGTTGACACTTTCGGTGAATTGGCTGTAGAAAATTTTTCTAAATACAAAAATAAGAAATGAATCTCCATTAACATATTTCAGGCGAAATCTGTTGTTATTTCGATTCCCACCTTTTCGAAGAGTTTATAATGGTATTAAACTTATTGATAGTCGGTGATTGAAGGTTGGAAATGAGAAAGCGAGAATATCATCATTTTCCAAAAAATGATGTCGAATTCCAGCAGAAATATAGTTTTTGGTCAGATCTGCCATATCTTGTAAAAACATTTGCTGGAATGAATGATAAATCAGGTGCCTTTCAATTAGTAACACCGAAAGGCGAAACTTTGAAAACAAAAAGAAGTATTTCCGTAGAAATCGCAGAAGCAAATATTGATTTTAAACTGTTGACGAACGATAATCTCAATTATGTCCTTGAGGATATAGATGACAATGGCCTTCTGGATTTCAGGATTGTCCTGTTATATACATATCTTGATAAAGATTATCAAAGGGTCCCATATAGAAAAGATACTTTTTTGGTCAGGAGTCATCTTTCGGAAGGGGTTTTAACATTAAAGATTCATCTGCATGACGGGCCAGGTCATACAAGATCTGATGAGATTGCTAATACGATCGTGGATGAGTTGGGAAAAGGCCGTTTGGATTAATCATGTATTTTCATGATGAACTGGTTTGCTGATATGGGAAATACTCAGCAATACCGAATAATTTATCTATTAGATGTTATATGATAAATTGAAAATTCTGGAAAATAGATATAACATTATAAGCAAAATTAATTTTTAGGGAAAATACGAGATTGAAATTTTTATCAAATTATTAAAAATTTATCGAATGGTGAACTTAATATGACTAAGGCCGAGATTTTAGCGCAAATCAAGACAGCTGAAGATGATGCAAAATCAATAATTTCAGAGGCAAAAGAACTGAAGATCAAAAAGGTACAGGAATCTAAGAACAAAGCCCGAGAATTGGTGAAAAGTGCTGAAATCGATAGCGTCAAATTGTCAGAACAAAAAATTGCTCAGGCCAAAGAACTATTTACATCAGAAAAAGGAAGCTTACTAAAAAAAGGACTCACAGAAGCTGAAACAATAAAGTCTGATGCAAGCAGAAATATTAAGAAAACTACTGATTACTTAGTTGAGCAATTCGAGAGGGCGATAAATGCTTAAAGCCAAAAAGGTTTCAAGGGCTGTAATTATCGGTAATAATAAGTTATTAGAACACACTGTGGAGATCCTTCATGATTTTAATTGTATACATGTAGAAGATTTCACAGAAGAAGATGCCTTTCTTTCTATTGGCAGACCAGGTAAAACTGCATCTGAAACCTCTCAAAAGCTTATTAAACTCAGATCTTTATCAAATTTCCTTAAAATAAAACCTAAATATCTGGAAGAGTTGCAAAATGAAAACTCTATTTTAGCACAACTTGATACAACATTGGATGAACTAGATTCAAAAGTCTCTGGTTTATTAGAGAGACGGAATTTCCTTGATGCAGAAATGAAGGATCTTGAAACTTCAATCAATGAAATACAACCAATATCAGGATTTCCACTGAATGTGGAAATGTACCACGGTTACCAATCAATTTCTGTCTTTATGGGTTATATCGTAGGCGAACAATCAGAAATAGAATCTGATATTAGAAACATCACTCCTGATTATGAATTGCTAGTATCCGCTCATAATAAAACTTTAATCATAGCTCTTTTTACTCCTATAGAACATGAAACACAGGTCTCGGAACTACTTGAGAAATATAATTTTTCTGAAATTCATGTTCCTGAAGAAAGGGGTGATCCACAAAAACTGTTAGCAGGGATGAATAACAGGAAAGAGGACATATTGAGGGAATTAACAGAGTTAGAAGATGAAATTGCAGAACTTCAAAGTCAACATTTGGATTTCATCCTTGCAGCCGATGAAGTATTATCTATCACTACTCAAAAAGCTGAAGCACCTTTGAGATTTGCTACATCAGAAAATACCTTCCTAATAGATTGCTGGATTGCTGATGAACAGTTCGATACAGTATCAAAGTCTATTGAAGATGAGTTCAAAGGAAGTGTTTATTTATCGAAACTGGATATGGAAGAGGAAGAGATCAAATCCAGTACTGTACCGGTGGAATATGACAATCCTGGAATAGTCAGACCACTTCAAACCATAATGGACCTTTATTCAAGACCATCATATAAAGAAATTGATCCATCACTTATTATTTTCATCACCTTCCCCCTATTCTACGGCCTTATGCTTGGAGATATAGGGTACGGCCTAGTACTTCTGACGCTCGGTTTGATAGGCAGGGCCAAACTCAGGTCAGAAGGTCTGAAACCCCTGGCCACTCTCCTGATCTACTGTAGTATAACCACATTGATATTCGGTGTTCTGTTCGCAGAAATATTCGGTTTCCACCTGTTCGGACCCCACAGCGTGGTTACGGAACTGGTAGGCGAGCACAGTGCTCTGGGTAAGATGTTCTTCAATTTCGGAGCCCTTCCCATACTGGAAAGGCTTGGGAGGGAAGATATACCCATTCTTCTCATCATAACGGCGTTAATAGGCGTGGTCCACATGAACCTGGGATTCCTGATAGGATTCAGGAATGAAGTGGTATCCCATGGAGTAAAAGTGGCAATACTTGAAAAGATAAGCTGGATGGTACTGCAATTGGGTATTGCAATTTATGCTATAGCAGCATTTGGCTATATCCCGCCATTCGGTGAAACAGTAGGGGCAGTAGTAGCAGTGCTCGGTCTTGTGATGTTAATAGCAGGGGAAGGAGGAACCGCAATTCTGGAACTCCCATCCATTTTAAGTAATACTCTTTCATATACAAGGTTGGCGGCTGTCGGTTTATCTTCAGTTGGCATTGCCTTTGCGGTAAATAATATTGCAGATATGCTTTTCAAAGAAGAAGGAATTCTCTTCATATTGGGGGGAATAATTGTATTGTTAGTTGGCCACACCGTAAATACAATTCTAGGTGTAATTGCACCTGGGTTGCATGCTCTAAGGCTGCAGTATGTAGAATTCTTTACAAAATTCTACACTGGCGGTGGTCGTAAATTTAAAACATTTGGATATGATCGAAAATACACGGAGGAATAAATAAATGGTTGATGCAAGTATAGCAGAAATGGGAATCGAATCAATTATTGCAAATCAGAAGGGACTGGTAGCTATTGGTGCCGGTCTGGCAGTAGGTCTGGCCGGAATTGGTTCAGGTATAGCTGAGAAAGATATCGGTGCAGCCGCTGTAGGCGCAATGGCAGAGAGAGAAGAATTGTTTGGTAAAGGTCTTATCCTGACCGTTATTCCAGAGACCATTGTCATCTTTGGACTGGTAGTTGCCATATTGTTGCTCTTCCTGTAGATGCAGCACCCTTTATCCGGAGATAGGATATGGGACTTGAAAATATTGTTAACGAAATCTTGGAGCAAGCCCGGTCAGAAGCCGCCGTCATTGGTACTGAGGCTGAAAAAGAGGGCGAAAAACTGATCAATGATGCAAAAACCGAAGTTGAGAAGATCAAGAAGTCACATCAGGCTTTGGCTGATGCTCAGATCGAGAGGATGCATAAACAGGAGCTGTCCAGTGCTCATCTCGAGATCAAACGGGCTACCCTGAATGCGAAAAAGGATGTATTGAACAGCACCATTGAGTCTACGAAAGAGGTCATCTCATCAATGTCAGCAGAAAAGAATACAAACTTGCTCAAAGTGCTTCTGGATAAATACGGGAATGAAGGTACGCGGGTCTATTCCAATGGAAGAGATGCAAAACTGGTCCAGGAAATGACTGAAATGACGTTCATGGGCGAGATCAACTGTATCGGTGGTCTTATTATTGAGAATGATGATGGAACAGTACGTTTGGACTATACATTTGACACAATTCTGGACGCTGCTTTCGAGCAATCATTGAAACAGGTTTCTGATATACTCTTTGGGTGAATGATACATGGCTTTTTTCAGCAGGAGAGGCGGCAAGAAATACGCATATATTACTGCCAGGGTCAGGGCAATGAAGAGCAAGCTGATGCCTGTGGAAGTGTATCCAAAGATGATGAACATGGACACACCTGAAATAACCCGATTGATAGGTGAGTCTGAATATAAACAGGATGTGGATGAACTTGCCCAGAAATTCGATGGCATCGATCTTCTGGAGCATGCGTTGAACGAGAACCTGGCCAGGACATACAGGAAATTGCTGCGTGTCTCCCAGGACGAACCCAATTTTCTGATCGCAGAATATCTGCGTCACTGGGACATCTGGAACATAAAGACGATCCTGAGAGGTAAATATTATGGTGCTCCTGCTGACGAGATACTTGAAGCGGTAGTGGCGGCCGGGCAGTTGGGTTACCGGCAGCTTACGACCATAGCTAATATGGATATGATTCAGGATATTAAAGCCTCACTTGCCAATACCCCCTATTATCCGGTAATCGATGATTATGAGGGCGGCGAACTCTCGACATTGGAAAATAATCTTGATAAACTCTATTATTCCAGGTTGCTGACCTCAATTGGCAAATCAAAGGGTGAGAAGCTGAGTCTCAAATACATTAAGACCGAGATCGACCTGAAGAACCTGAAGACGCTGTTCAGGACCAAGCAGGCAGATCTTTCAAAAGATGAGATCCAGGAGCTCTTGATCCCGGGGGGCACGGAACTGAAAAACCAGGACCTTAACCGTCTGGCATCACTGGCATGGCCGGATTTTCTAAAAGCCCTTGAGGATTATACGTATTGGTCTGCCCTTTCAGAAGTGGTGATGGTCGATATGCCTAGCCTGATGGACGTGGAAGCAGTACTGGATAAATACGCACTGGAGTATGCCACAAAAGTATCCCACTACTATCCTCTTTCCATTCTTCCCATATACGATTATATGCTGTGGAAAAATGTGGAAGTGAACAATATACGGATTATTGTAAGGGGTAAGGAAGCAGCTATTCCTGACGAGATAATAAAGAAACATCTGGTGATGTAATAATGGAAATTGCAGTTGTCGGAAATAGTGAATTTACAACTGGTTTCAGGTTGGCTGGGATCAGGTTCATTTACGAGACAAATGGAAATGATAAACTGGTACCTACCATACAGCAAGTACTGGAAAACAGGGAGGTAGGTATTTTGGTTATTCATAATGATGATCTTAGCAGTTTGCCTGAAAATATGCAAATTGCACTGGATGAACTGGTTACACCCACTACCATAGCAATTGGCGGTGCAGGTGAAAGTACGAATTTACGAGATAAAATAAAACAAGCAGTAGGTGTTGATCTGTGGAAATGAAAGGTGAAATATATAGAATATCAGGACCGGTAGTTACTGTCCAGGGCATCAATACCCGAATGTTTGATGTTGTCAAAGTCGGACATGAAGGCCTTATGGGAGAAGTTATTGGTATTAAACGGGATAAATCCATTGTACAGGTTTATGAAGAAACAGCAGGTATCAGACCTGGTGAACCAGTAGAAAATACAGGTTTGTCCCTGTCAGTAGAATTAGGTCCTGGACTGCTCAAGAGTATCTATGATGGTATTCAAAGACCACTACCGATCCTGAAAGAAAAGATGGGCGATTTTATTGAACGTGGTGTGACTGCAGATGGTCTGGACCATGAAAAACTCTGGAATTTTAAACCCACTGTCAAGGCCGGAGACGAGGTTTCAGGCGGAGAAGTGTTAGGGACTGTCCAGGAAACCGAAAACGTGGAACACCGTGTCATGGTACCGCCCAATGTATCTGGCATCATAGATGAGATCAAGAGTGGAAAATTCACTGTTTTGGATACTATTTGTATATTGAATGACGGCACCGAGCTCCAGATGATGCAAAAATGGCCTGTTCGAAAACCCAGGCCTGTGACCAGAAAGCTTACACCTAAAATCCCACTTATCACTGGACAGCGTATCCTGGACGGTCTGTTCCCTGTGGCCAAAGGCGGAACAGCAGCTATTCCAGGACCATTCGGCAGCGGTAAGACTGTTACACAACAGCAGCTGGCAAAGTGGAGCGATACCGAGATCGTGGTATATATCGGCTGCGGCGAGAGGGGTAACGAGATGGCTGATGTGCTGACCGAGTTCCCTGAACTGGAAGACCCAAAAACAGGTCGGCCTTTGATGGAGCGTACTGTGCTTATCGCCAATACCAGTAACATGCCTGTAGCTGCCCGGGAAGCCAGTGTCTACACTGGTATTACCATAGCAGAATATTACAGGGACATGGGTTATGATGTATCACTTATGGCTGACAGTACCAGCAGATGGGCTGAAGCCATGCGAGAGATCTCAAGCAGGCTGGAAGAGATGCCTGGTGAAGAAGGTTATCCTGCTTACCTGTCAGCACGTTTAAGCGAATTCTATGAGAGGGCAGGTCTGGTTGAATCCCTGGCAGGACTTAGCGGTTCTATTACAATTATCGGGGCTGTATCTCCTCCTGGCGGCGACTTCTCAGAACCTGTGACCCAGAATACACTGAGGATCGTGAAAGTGTTCTGGGCTTTGGATGCGAAACTTGCCCAGAGACGGCATTTCCCGTCCATCAACTGGCTGAACAGCTACAGTCTATATTCAAAGGGCCTGACTGAATGGTATAATGAGAATGTTTCTCCTGAATGGGTGAAATTGCGAGATAATGCAATGGATCTCCTGCAGCAGGAATCTGAACTTCAGGATATTGTTCAGCTGGTGGGTTCGGATGCATTACCTCCCGATCAGCAGTTAACACTTGAGATCACCAGGCTTATCAGAGAGGTCTTCCTGCAGCAGAATGCATTCCATCCCATTGATACCTTCTGTCCCATGACCAAGCAGTACAAATTGCTGGAAACAATAAATGAGTTCACAAATAAAGCCCAATCAGCATTGGATTCTGGTGTACTTTTCCAGGATATCATAAAACTGGAATCAAAAGATGAAATTGGCAAAATACGATTCGAGGAAGATTTTGATGGTGAACTGAAAAAGGTCATGGATAAAATGGATAAGGAGTTCAAGTCACTTCAGGGTGAATCGTATTCAAGTGCACCAATAGCAGAGGAGGCTGAATAATGACTAAAGAATATAAGACAATCACAGAGGTTGCAGGCCCCCTCATTTTCCTTGAGAAGACCGAGCCTGTAAGTTACGGTGAACTGGTGAATATCAACCTGCCTGATGGTTCTACCAAAAGAGGACAGGTGCTGGACACATCACACGATTCTGTGGTTATTCAGGTTTTTGAGGGTACGGGAGGTCTTAGCAGGGAAAGTGGTGTTCGTTTCACTGGCGAGACCATCAAACTGCCAGTATCAAAAGACATTCTTGGCAGGATACTGTCAGGCCGAGGTGAACCCCTGGACGGTGGGCCTCGCATTATTCCAGAGGACAGGCTTGATATCAATGGCGCTGCCATTAATCCCTTCTCCCGGATGCCTCCAGAGGATTTCATTCAGACAGGCATCAGTACCATAGACGGGACCAATACCTTAGTAAGAGGCCAGAAACTTCCTATTTTCTCTGGGTCCGGACTGCCCCATAACGAGATCGCATTACAGATCGCCAGACAGGCAAAGGTGCCTGGTAGTGAGGAAGCTTTCGCCGTGGTGTTCGCAGCTATGGGTATTACCAACGAGGAAGCCCAGTACTTTATGCAGGATTTCGAAAGGACAGGCGCCCTTGAGAGGGCAGTTGTGTTCCTGAACCTGGCCAACGATCCGGCTGTTGAGCGACTTATCACACCTCGAATGGCACTTACAGCAGCAGAATACCTGGCCTACGAGCATGATATGCATGTGCTGGTCATTCTTACAGATATCACCAACTATTGCGAAGCCTTGAGGCAGATGGGTGCGGCCAGGGAAGAGGTACCGGGCAGGCGTGGTTATCCAGGTTATATGTATACTGACCTGGCCAGTCTATATGAGCGAGCAGGTGTGATCAAAGGCCGAAAAGGTTCTGTGACCCAGTTCAGTATCCTGAGTATGCCTGGTGACGACATCACCCACCCGATTCCTGATCTCAGCGGTTATATCACTGAGGGCCAGATCGTTATTTCCAGGGAACTGCACATGAAAGGTATCTATCCGCCTGTTAATATTTTGCCGTCCTTGAGCCGTCTTATGAACAGCGGTATTGGTGAAGGCCATACCAGGGAAGACCACAAAGCAGTGTCTGACCAGTTGTATGCTGCCTATGCAGAAGGTAAGGACTTGCGAGGATTAGTAGCCATTGTAGGTAAGGACGCACTGTCGGATAGGGACAAAAAGTTATTAGAATTTGCAGATATGTTCGAGGACAGGTTTGTGCGCCAGGGTGTGGATGAAGATAGGGATATCGAGACCACTCTTAACATTGGCTGGGAATTACTTGGTGAATTACCTGTAACTCTCCTGACCAGGATCGATAACAAGTTTATCGAGAAATATCATCCTTCCCACAGGAAATAAGTGGATCTCGGAGGACAATAATTTGGCTGTACAGGATGTTAAACCAACACGTTCAGAACTTATCGAACTGAAGAGGAAGATCAAGCTTTCAGAGAGCGGACATAAACTTCTCAAGATGAAGCGTGATGGGCTTATCCTGGAATTCTTCGAGATACTTGAGAAGGCTAAAACAGTGCGATTAGAGCTCGATGCCAAGTTCGCCATCGCTTCACAAAAGATCAATATTGCCAAGGCTGTGGAAGGTATAGTGACAGTCAAGTCTACAGCTTTTTCATTCAAGGATGCACCAGCTCTTGAAGTGCAGAGCAAGAACGTGATGGGCGTTGTAGTTCCTAAAATCGAGTCCAGCAGTGTCAGAAAGGACTTAAACGATAGGGGATATGGTATTATCGGCACCAGCAGCAGGATTGATGAAGCAGTGGACTCGTACGAGTCACTTGTAGAAAAGATCATTGAAGCTGCCGAGATCGAGACCACCATTAAGAAATTGCTGGATGAGATCGAAAAGACAAAACGCCGGGTAAATGCTCTTGAGTTCAAGGTCATACCTGAACTAAGTGAAGCCAGGGATTTTATCATGCTCAGGCTTGATGAGATGGAAAGGGAAGAAATTTTCAGGCTCAAACGGATAAAAACATAATTTTGCAGGAATAGTCTGCTATTCTAACATGCCTTTGAAAGAGAAGTTCAGACAAAAGTTGAGTGAACCTGAGACAAAGGCATTTTTACTGCGCTATTTTTGGAAAATTTCGTTGTTAATGCTGGTATTAGGATATGGGATAATGGTATATGTCTGGTTCTATACTTGAAATATGAAAATATTTATAAATCATTATTGTCCTGAAAATGTTTCCAACACCAGTTGAAAAACTCTTCCAAGCATCTATAATCGGTTAAAAATAGCCCATCGATTTTCTTTACTAACCGGTTCACAACAACTTGAGCCGTCGGAGGTAATGTATGTCGTTTTTCAACTAAAATCGCTAATCTTCGGATAGCATCTTCACCGGTGTCTGCATCCAGAGCAACACATCTAAAATAAAAGATACTATTACCTAGCTTCCGCGTGAATTGCCCCTGGCTTCGAGATTTCAAAAAAGTCTGATAATTTACAATATTAAAAAGGTTTAAGGATTTCTGCAATACATGATTAATGTAATACAGAATGTCCAATTATGATTCATAATCTGCTAATTACATTCTTTAATTTCTCTTCCACCTGCCCTGCAATATTCTCTAGTTCCTCTTTATGTTCTACTATCGAAAACATCTCTCTTGGTTTAATAGCTGAAATGATGGTCTTCCCATTATTTCGGTAGACTATAATATTGCAGGGTAATAGCAACCCAATCTCTTTTTCGATCTTAAGAGCTTCGTTTGCCAGGGGTGGATTACACGCGCCCATAATTATGTACTCTTCAATTTCAACATCTAATTTCTTTTTCAATGTGGCCTTAATATCAATTTCAGTTAATACCCCAAACCCTTCTTTTGCAAGCTCTAGTTTCACTTTTTCAATGGCATCACTATACTCAATATCCACTACAGTGGTAATATCATACATTCATTATCACCCTTTTTTCATATTAGGGAATGATGGTAAAAATCATTTTCGTTGTGCAATAATTGCCAGATGATCCTCATGAAAAGGTTTAAGCCTTTTTTTATCCAGTATTTCAAACTCTGCTTCCAATTTAGCGATTTCCTGCTCAAATACTTTTTTAGGACTTATCGAACTGTCTACACTTCGGGCTTTTATTACCATTATTACGTACCCTTTTGGTCTTAAAAATGTCCGGGCGTTTTTTATTGCAATATCAGCCTGGTTTGGCTGGGCCACATCCTGGTAGATCACATCAACTATTCCAGCCACGGCTTTATATGAGACCGGGTTGTTTGCGTCTGCAAGAACCGGGATCATATTTTTGCGATTGATACATACATTGAGAAGGTCCTGCATAGCCCTTGGTGAGAATTCTACCACAAATAACTTACCTTCACTGACGATGTCTGAAATATGGCTGGCAGTAGTTCCGGTCCCACCGCCCAGGTAGAGGATTAAAGAATCTACCTTTACAGGAATAGTCATTTTCTTCTCGATCATAGCACCCAGTTTACTGCGATGTGCAGACCATAATCTGTATTCAATGCCACTGGCATTTATGAACCTTTCACCATAGACCCTGATTTCAGGAGTTAAATTTCTTGAAGCAAGTCTGAACTTGCCTTTATCTTTAATAAAAATGACATTATGAGGTAGTTTCTTCGTAGAATGTTCAGGCATTAAGGTTCAATAGACAATTAATTCTCAATAAGATTTTCTGAATATACATTTTTAAAGTTACGGCACATACAGAAATTAGAATTCTGATGACCAAATATTTCGAAGTTACTAAACGCGACGGCGCAGCAAGGCTTGGCAGGTTGATGTTGCAAGGATATTATCCAACTCCAATGATTTTAAAATCTGGAGAAGAGAACCCGATTATTTATGCTGGTTCTCTTTGGGATAGGGAAAATCTAATACCTGGAGAGATGAAACCTGATAAACTTGTAATCCTGCCTGACAAATCTGTGGCCCTGCATGCAAGAGCAGAGACAGTGAAAGAGATAATTGAATCGGGCAAGGAGGCCAGACAGGTGTGGGAAGATTGGGACGGCCCCAAAGGGCGTGTCGTACATCCAGCTTATCCTGATACTTCAACAGCAGACCTGTATGCCATTGGTGCGGCAAAGCAGCTCGAGAACAATCCACGTGTCCTCAGGGATATCATAATTCATATTAAAAATAGTACACCCCCTGATACGGCTCTGTATGCCCCTGCCCTGGCCACGCCCGAGAACATAAGTCTCCTGATCTATCTGGGTATTGATGTGGTAGATGACATATTACCTACGATCCGGGCGTATTATAATATCTACATGATGCCTGATGCTGAACACCTTTTTTCTGACCTGTCACAGCTGCCATGCATGTGCAGTGTATGCAATAGTACAAGTGTTGATGCTATGAAAGAAATGGATGCACGTACCCGTGGTGCATTAATAGCCAGCCATAACTGCAACAAGTTGGAAGAAGAAAAAAGAATTTCAATCCAGCATATCAGGGACGGGCGTCTAAGGGAATATGTGGAAGGAAAATGCCGCAGCAGTCCATGGCTTAGTGCATTGCTCAGGCTCGTGGACCAGGAACATTCATACCTAGAAACGCGTACACCCACATTCAGGCGCAATACAATGTATACTAATACTTCAGAGTCCCTGAACCGGATAGAGATCACACGCTTTGCGGATCGGGTGAAAACCCGCCACCAGGCACCCGATTCAGACATATTATTGTTACTTCCATGCTCTGCCCGTAAACCTTATTCAATATCGAACAGCCACCAGATGTTCAGCCGCTCTATAGGAAAAAACAAACGTGCTTTAAATGAAGTAATAATCACCTCACCATTAGGCATTGTACCCCGGGAACTGGAACTTGTGTACCCTGCTGCCCATTATGATACTCCTGTCACAGGGCACTGGGATCTGGAAGAGCATTCCTGGGTGGGAAGTTGTCTTATTGATTATCTAAAAAAAAATGATTATAAATATATTATCGCACACGTGAATGGAGCTTATAGGGACATTTGTAAGTCGGCATCTGAAGCACTCAATCTTGAGATCATTTATTCTACAGAAGGCAGTGTAACATCTACCCAATCGTTTCGAAAGCTAAAATCCATAGTGCAAAATATGGTTGAAGAAACTGAAACTAAACTTCGAAAACCAGCTGACATTACAAAAATAATGATGAGATCTATTGCAGACTATCAATTCGGCAGGGGTGCGGGAGGACTATTGGTACCTGAAAATGCAATAATAAAAGCTCCTTTTCCTAAACATCAGGTATATGTGGACAAGAAAAAGTTAGCAGACCTGAATCCAAGAACAGGCGAATTAATTCCCTCTATCGAAGGGGCAAAGCGACTTCGCCAATTAGGTACCTATCAGGTCTTAATTGATGATTTTTTACCTGGTGGAACTTTATTAGCTCCCGGGGTATTGGATGTGGATCCTGAAATACGGCCTTCTGACCAGGTTATCATTATTG
This sequence comes from Methanosarcinales archaeon, assembly GCA_014859725.1. Classification (NCBI taxonomy): domain Archaea; kingdom Methanobacteriati; phylum Methanobacteriota; class Methanomicrobia; order Methanosarcinales; species Methanosarcinales archaeon. Next base: position 17,230 of record JACUTQ010000018.1, read on the forward strand.
GTGAAAAGGTGATTGGAGTAGGTAGGGCTTTGATGGGTGGTGAGGAGATGGTTCGCTCCAGTAGGGGTGTTGCTGTTGATATTAGAAAAGTTAAGGAGATTTGAATGAGAATATCATGTGCCTCACTTTTCCTCTGGGATTTCAGTGTTAAAGATATAGTGAAAATACTATCCCGGGCAGGCATCGAGAATATGGAATTCTGGGCAGAAACCCCGGAATTTTGGCGGCATCGACATGAACCTGAAGCCGCGTATAAGCTTAAAGATACCATTTCTGTATTTTCTGACCAATGTACTGTCCATGCCCCTGTTATGGATCTTAATGCCTCTTCTTTTAATGAACATGTGTGTAATGCTACTATTATCGAAACTAAATGGGCTATCGACCTGACAGTAAAACTCGATGCATCCATTCTTACGATACATCCCGGGAAAAGAACTGTTAACCGTGCTCCCACTCCAGAGGATTGGGACCGGTTCTTAAACTATCTTACAGTTTGTATTGATCATGCCAGCGAAATGGATGTAACCCTGGCATTGGAGAACCTAACACCAAGTGTACGTAGTATGTGTTACGATCCTGTTCAGATGGGGAATGTACTTGCAAAATTCCCAGATTTGATGATGACTTTAGATATTCCCCATGCTCTTCAAATTGATGTGGATAATGCCATGAAATTTATTGATGACCTGGGTGAAAGGATTGTAAATATTCACGTGGGGGGGATACATAACGGAGTACCGCATTATCCTGGATATTTAGATCAAAATCCAATGACATCAGATGTCCTGAGCAGGTTAAGACTGAATGGGTATGACAATGATCTTACCATTGAGATAGATGATAAATTGATTGACGGATATCAATCTGAATCTGATAAAATTTCGATTCTTGAAAATGAGAGGACTTATCTTATACAAGCATTTAGTTCAGTATAGAAAAAAATGTTTTCGTATTTTTAAATATAATTTCTAATTTAAGAATAGAATTATTATAATTATTATGACATTCAAAGGAGAAATCACACCAAATCCTGTGAAAAGTGGTATTTCAAAAAAATATCCTTCATAGAATGTTATATTTCATCGAAATAATGAGATATAATATTCAATTTGAGAAATTATTTGTCCATTGGTTTTTAAAATAAATGTAAAGTATCACAAGTTATATAATATATTATTAAAATGTAATATTTTGGTGGAGTAAAATGAGAAATCAATCCGTAAAAGTATTAGATAAGGCCGATATGGAATTCGCAGACACTCTAATGGGGTTAGGATTAAAAAGAAATGTGGCAAAAACACTTACATATCTGAAAAATGTCGACGAAGTAACTTCTCGCGAAATTGAAAGAGGTTCTGATCTACGACAACCAGAAGTAAGTAATGCAATGCGTGAACTCAAGAATATGAATTGGGTGGTTATACGCGAACAAAAGAAACCCGGTAAAGGACGGCCTTTTAAAATATATCGGCTGGATGAGAAAATAAATTCCATTATTAAACAACTGGAACAACAAAAAACAATGGAATCCAGAAGAATGATGGATAATATTCAGCGATTAAAACTGATGAAGCTGGGTAATTAAAAAATAATAATATAACTGGAGCTATTGTTAAACAATAGCTTTGTTTTTATTTAATTTCTATTTTTATCATACTCTTCAATCACATCTTTGCCTTCTACAAAAACCAGGTCGTGTTCTTTAGCATAATTAATAGCGTCTGTTTTTGAAAGTGCCAGACCATTTGATCCATCAAGCATTTCACAAATAGCCATTGCAGGTGTAAGATTTGCAAGTTCAGCAAGGGCTACCGAAAGTTCTGTCTGGCCCATACGTTCACGCATAAGGCCGTCAGCAGCCCTTAACAGGGAAACATGACCCGGCGATCTAAATTCTGAAGACAGGTCTGCTGTTCCACCATTTAATGCGCTTTTCACAAAAGCACCCATCCGGGTAATAGTCAGGACCCTGTCCCGGTCCGTGATACCTGTAAAGGTATCCCTATGGTTTACCCATAGTGAAAATGATGATTTTGAATCATATGAGAGGTCCCCATCTTTTTCAACAAGTTTTCGAACTTTTTCATTAGAATGGGAATGACGCAAAATATCTGCATAAAACGGAAGGTCTAATTTAGCTGCTGCTTTTGGATGAATTGCAACACATATAAGGCCGCCACCATCTTTTCGCATTTGATATATATGTTCTGTAGTTATTTTAGAGGCCGGGATGACAAAGTCAGTTTCACCTTCACGGTCTACTGCGTCAAATAGCAATATCATTTTTCCATTTTTCAATGATTCAATTGCTTTATGTATTGAATTATTTTTTATATTGTTCATCCTGTTCTCCATGATTATATAAATTTGATTTATTCTACTGTTACTGTAATTTTACTCCCATCTTCCAGTTTCAACCTCTCTCTAATGTTCACTGGAGATATGATCTCAATAATATCTTCTGGGTAATGGGTCCTCTCAGGTATCATTATTGCACCCTGAATCCCATTCGCTACTTTTACGGGATAACAGTGACCTGCACCAAATGTCCTGTTCCGTGTGGTAAAACCTTTAATTTCAACATCATTTTTCAGGTTCAATAGACTCCGACAACTCATACTTTCTGGTTCAAGTCTTAAATTCAAGGTCCCTGGAAAAGGGTCAATACCCAACTTTTTAGTGAATTGGTCCCGATATCCCTTTAATGAAGTATAATATTGGCCTTCACCTAAACCGGTTATAACGATACCTGTGAGTTCTATAACACTTGGTTTTTGTGAAAATATTTCCCTGTATTCAAGATATTCTGCTTCCAGAGCCTGCTGGCCCTTTATTGTGATGGTGATCTGTTGCCCTCCTGGATCGACCCTTCGAGTGATATATCCAGACTGATCTAGTGCTTGCAGCCTTCTTGAAGCTGTTTGTGAACTTGATAATATCTCATCGGCAAATTCTGATGAAGAAATTCTGATGGCACTATTTAGTCCACCTAAAAGTGCTAATTTTTTAAGAGCTGATATATCTTCCATTGTGTTCGCCATATTTGAGGTGCATAACAAATATGATGCGATGGTAATTAAATGTTGCGGGATTAGTAAAATACTCCGGGAATGGTGTCAAGACCTTTCTGAATTGGAATTACAAGTTTTTTAGGAATGCCAACTATCACTTCATTATCCCCGTATTTACTGTGTTTTCGTGAACCTTTACAACCCAGTGATATACACAATTGATGGTTATTTTCAGCAGCAGCAGTGCAGTCACCACAAATAGAAGCTGTGCCGCCTGTTCTGAACTCGCTTGGCAGACCAGTATGGTAGGATAGGGCCTGGATTATCTGCATTGCCTTATTTGGAGAAAGAAATAACAATAATATATCATATCTATCATAGCTTTTTATTAAAGGAAACAACTGGATGGAACTAAATTGTTTCACAAGTCTTGGAAGGGATATGGCAGCTTCTACAGCAGATGCCCGGTCTTTATACCTGCCAGATCTATGATAGTAATCGTCAGGTCTGGGCGCATCCCTGCTTAATACATAAGCACCTACAGGGCAGCCCTGTTCAGAAAAAATGACTTTGTCCCCTTTTCGGGCACTTTGGACCAGTTCACAAAAAAGCATATCAGTCTGTGATGAAGCTGTATCCTGAACGAACCTGATAGCTACAGGATATCCCGTATCCATCAATTCCAAAATATTTGATTGGGCCATTGATAATTAATTCTATTGATAGATAATAAAATCCTGACATTCTGAACGTGAAGCTCAAAATGTCAGTTTTAAATATATT
>JACUTQ010000019.1 GCA_014859725.1 Methanosarcinales archaeon
ACATAATCAATTATTACAGGTTTTCAAGTTTATATTTATGAAGAATATAATCTTAATAACATTTTATTACGAGGCTTATTGGTTTGAAACTGGATAATCTAAAAATTATATCAAGAGAAATTGGTAATCTTTTATTAATAGTATGTGCATTATCATTTCTTTCAATATCGATTTCATTCATATTCAATGAATATCGTGCAGCCCTTGGATTACTTGCCACGTCTCTTCTCTCGGGAATCGCTGGACTCTTATTAAAAGTTATATCCAGGGATGCGAATGATCTCAAATTGAAACATGCTATGGCTATCTCATCCATAGCATGGCTTGTTATACCTCTATTCAGTGCTCTCCCCTATATAATAGTAGAAGGGATGTCCCCGTTAAATTCGTTTTTTGAAGCAGTCTCCGGATGGACCGGTACCGGGCTAAGTATGATCGTTGCTCCATCAAATCTTACCCATACCATACAGTTCTGGCGGTCTCTCACTCAATGGGTCGGTGGTGTCGGTGTCATTGTCCTGATGCTCAGCATAATAACCCGGCCGGGTACTATCATGTTCTATTTATATCGTGCTGAGGGACGGGAAGAACGAATCTTTCCACATATCATGGATACAGTAAGAATGATCTGGTGGATATACCTTATTCTTACATTTATTTCAATATTGATTCTCCTGGCGGCGGGATGCCGTGGTGGGATTCAATTAATCATGCCATGGTCGCCATAGGAACAGGAGGTTTTTCAATCAAAGATGCAAGTATAGCCTCATATAATAATCCTTTAATTGAATTAGCTCTCATTCCAATAATGATGATGGGTGCGGTTTCATTCCTCGTCCATTATAAAATATTGAAAGGCAATCCGGCTGAATTTCTGAGGGATCTACAGTGCCGTGCTTTACTGATTGTAATTATCGTGGCTGCGTTTGGTCTTGCACTGGAAAATTATTTCCATTTCAGCGATTGGTTAATATCATCGCGGTATTCGCTATTCCAGGTTGTTTCAGCCCTGACATGCACCGGCCTGCAAACCGGAAAAATTCACTATTGGAGTCCCACTGCTCAGATTATACTCATTCTAGTAATGCTGCTGGGTGGCGCTGCTGGTTCAACAGCTGGCGGTATTAAACTTATTCGTGGTGTTGCTCTATATTCGGGAATAGATTGGTGGTTCAAAAAGATTACAATGCCGGAAAAAGCAGTTGTTGTTCATAAGTTTGGCGAGAAGGTGCTGTCAAATGATAATATAAACGCCTTACTCAGCGAAGCCGCACTTATTACATTTCTGTGGTTTATTTTTCTCATTCTCGGAATATTTGTTATGCTCCATGTCACCCCCTCAATTTATAATCTGGATGACATGATATTTGAAGTGGTATCAGCACAGAGCAATGTGGGTCTATCCACTGGAATCACGTCTCCCGATATGATCTGGCCTGGAAAACTTATGCTGATATTCAATATGTGGATCGGACGGTTAGAAATCATTCCAGTTATTATAATGTTCAAGCTTATATTCCGGGGATTTGAATAACAGAGGGTGGAAATGATTTTACTATCCTTGCTTAATTAAAATATGGGAATCTGGACTATGTCAATGGATATTTGAGGGTTTGCCATTCTTCTTAAAAATACTTTAAATGCGGTTTTACTTTATATACCATGAAAAATTATTTACTTGTGAAGTCCATAAAATCATAAAAAACTAAATGGAGACTACCTTATGGTACTGCCTGATAAATTCAAATGTGTAATTACTAACTGGGATTATATTTACAACCTGACCCGCAATGTTGCAAACGAGATCAAGAGATCTGGTTATGAACCTGACATCATTATCGCATTGGCAAGAGGAGGATGGTTCCCTGGCAGAGTGCTATGTGATTTCCTTGGATTGAATGACCTGACCAGCTTGAAGATAGAACATTATCTGGGTACTGCTGCTGCAAGCGGTCAACCTGAGATAATATATCCTTTGACTGAAAATTCAGTGACTGGTAAGAAAGTCCTCATTGTGGATGATATTGTGGATACTGGAAAGAGCATAATCCATGCTAAGGAGTATGTTAAGACCCAAGATGCTCAGGAGATCCGTACGGCTGCGCTTCAATATTTATTTACTTCAGAGATGGTCCCTGATTATCTGGGTGAGAAGGTAGAAGAATGGGCATGGATCGTATATCCCTGGAACTTTGTTGAAGATATGATTGATATTATCAGCAAGTTGATGATAAAAGAAAAAAAGGATGCTCTGACATTAGATGATATCCGCAGTGGGTTGTATCATTATCATATGATTGATCCAATAAATTTTGAGATAGCGCAGCCTGGCAGACTGCATGAAGTAATGAATGAGATGGAACGCATCAAAATAGTCGAAACGAAAAGTGTTAACGGCAGTACATGCTGGAGTTTCTTACCTGAATGAGGTTATGTGATATGATAAAAAATACGGCAGAAGTGGCTATTATTGGCGGAAGCGGTGTATATGATGCATCAATGCTGGATGACGCGCAAGAGATTGAAGTCGATACACCGTTTGGCAAACCGTCAGATGGCATTACTATCGGTGCTTTCGGAGATACCGATGTGGCTTTTTTAACACGTCATGGCAAAGGACACAGAATATCTCCCAGTGAATTAAACAGCAGGGCCAATATTTTTGCACTCAGGAAACTGGGGGTGTCAAAGATTATTTCGGCTTCTGCTGTGGGCAGTTTAAAGTTAGAAATGAAACCCCTTGATATTGTTATACCTGACCAGATATATGACCGTACCCGCCAGAGGGTCAGCACATTCTTTGATGACGGGATTGTAGTGCATATGGGCTTTGCGGATCCATTCTGCAGTGACCTCTCATTCAAACTGGCAGAAGTATGCAGGGAAAAGAATTATAATGTCCATAACGGGGGGACATATGTTTGTATGGAAGGGCCGCAGTTCTCAACGAGGGCCGAGTCGAAAGTGTACCAATCCTTAGGTTTTGATATCATAGGGATGACCGCCCTTCCAGAGGCTAAACTGGCCAGGGAAGCAGAGATGTGTTACGGTATGATAGCAACGGTTACTGATTATGATGTATGGCATGAAGAAGATGTTACCATCGAGACCATTATAGAAAATGCTATGAAGAACGAAGAAGCAGTACGTGAGATAATAAGGGCCGTGGTCCCGCGCATTTCCGGGGAGGACGACTGCAAATGCAGGACTTCTCTGGCAGGCACTATCACCACTGCACAGGATGCTATACCTGTTGAGACAAAACGTAGATTGGACATTCTCATTGGTAAATATCTACAATAAAAAACATTATCAAGCAAACAATTTGAACTAAACCACAAGATTGATATCAAAATAATCTATATTCATATTCAGATGTATGAAGAGACACCCAGGTTAATTAAAGATAATATTGTTGATGGAACCAGGGATATCACATCCATTGAAATGGGCTGCGATAGTGTCCAGCTGTCATGTACTACCGGGAAGATCAAGGTATGGTTTGGTAAGCAGAAAAGCAGTGATGTTGTGAGGAAGGTTATTAATTGTTTTTCTAAAATAGATTCATCATTAACTCATGAAAAGGAAATAATCTGTAATTTTGAGCAAATACCTGTATATGAAAATCATGGTTATACATTGATATCCTATGGAAAAACTCAAGGTGGATACAGAGCAATATTCAATATTCAGTTCTCAAAACAGAATGCACTGGAGCTTTTTGTTGAAAGTATAATAACAGAACTGAATGAAAGTGAAGTGAATAAAGTATTACATTGGACAGGGAGTATAGCTCGGATAATGTTGATTTTTCATGAATTAAAATCAATTGACGGATGGGATATCACAAAAATTGAATACAGGGAGGAAGAATGATGGCCAGTAGAAGATTTTCATCAAGGGTTGACAAGATCGATATTTCAGGTATCAGAAAGATGTTTGAGGGTTCCGGTCCCAATGCCATTAATCTTGGTTTAGGTCAGCCTGATTTCGATACTCCGAATCATATTAAACAGGCGGCCATAGATGCTATCATAGATGGGTTCACAGCTTATACCATGAATCTGGGAATACCTGAACTCAGGGAAGCTCTCAGTAATAAATTTAAACAAGAGAACAATTTTGAAGCTAAACCTAATGAAATTATTATAACATCGGGTGCATCGGAAGCGCTTCATATAGCTCTGTTGGCACTGGTTGAGCGAGGTGATGAAGTCCTGATTCCGGACCCAGGGTTCGTATCCTATGTATCCCTCACCGATCTGGCAGGTGCAACAGCCGTAGGTGTACCGTTAAGCGATGAAATGACACTGATCCCCGATAATGTAGTTGAGAGTATTACTGAAAAAACAAAGGTCCTGGTTATAAATTCACCATCTAATCCCACAGGCAGTGTACAATCAAGAGATGAGATACGTGGATTGTGCGAGGTTGCAGATGATCACAATATTACAATCATCTCTGATGAAGTGTATGAGCATTTTCTATATTCGGGAGAACATGTCAGTCCAGCCAGTCTTTCTGAAAATGTAGTAACAATAAATGCTACGTCCAAGACTTATGCTATGACAGGCTGGAGACTGGGTTATATGGCGGCTCCAAGTGATATTACCGAAGAAATGTTAAAGATACACCAGTACGTGCAAGCCTGTGCTAACAGTATTGCACAGAAGGCGGCCCTGGCTGCCATAACAGGTCCCCAGGACAGCGTAAGAGAGATGCGGGAAAGTTTCCGATTAAGGCGTGACATTTTGATGAAAGGATTAAAGGACCTGGGAATAAAATGCATAGAGCCTCTGGGAGCCTTCTATGCTTTTCCTGAAGTGGATAATTCCATGGAAGCTGTCCAGAAGCTGCTGGAGTCGGGAGTGATAACTGTTCCAGGTTCTGCTTTTGGGCCCAATGGTGAGGGGCATATCAGATTATCATATGCGGTGAGTGAGGATGATATCCTGAAGGCTCTAGATATTATGGGTCAGGTGCTGTAATACAATGATCATTGGGGCATCCTCTTTTGCATCCCCACTGGAAGATTTGATCGATGAGGTCGATTCTATTGAACTATATGTCCCAAAGATGGGGTTATATGAGGGGCGAAATCTTCAACATGACTGTGTACAAGAAGTGTTTGATGTTCTGTCAACCACCAGTGGCGTGACATCGGTACATGCCCCATATTATGCTGACGTTCAAACATATCCACGTGATCTATGTGTGAATACAGCTGAAATGAATATATCTGATTTCAGGTTAATGGAGGAGTCCATCGAACTGGCAGCCAATTTTCAGTCTAACGTGATGGTTGTCCACCCCGGACTGGTTGGAATTGACCGTTCTAAGAGTTTTTCAAACATGGTTGATAACCTGAAGCGATTAGCAGAGTTTGCAGATAACCATGGAGTGATGCTGGGTCTTGAAAATAAAGAGGGGACAGCATTTGGAAACCTGTGCTGTGAAGCGGTTGAACTGGTAGATGCAGTGGAACAGGTGGATTCTGATCGTCTTGGAATTACCTTTGATGTTGGCCATGCAAATCTAACTACCAGGGCTGACCAGATTCAAGTGTACAAATTCATGAAGACTGTACAAGAACATGTAGTTCACGTACACGTCCATGACAATATGGGTGTGTGGACAAGTGAATATGATGGAGATATACACATGGCGCCAGGCAGCGGAACAGTGGATCTGACAGTGATAGAAGAGTTGGGATTTGAGGGCATCCATAACCTGGAGGTCTTCACAATGGAGGACGTGATCACCGGGAAAGAGAGATTGCTGGCGCTTTAATTCAGATCGTTACCACTGCCCTCAGTATATATGTCCCATAATCTGAGCAGGCTGTTGTTGCGTAATGCAATGGATTGCTCCGAATCCATATACCAGATCATTACAGGGTATGCCAACTACTGTACGGCCCGGGAAAACGGATTTGATAATATCCAGTGCCTGATGGTCATTATTATGTCCAAAAATGGGAACCAGAACCACTGTATTTCCAATATAAAAGTTTGTATAACTTGCTGGAAGCCGTCCCTGGTCATCTCCAACAAATCCTGGCATCGGCATTTTAATGATATCCAATTGATTTTTGTCCTGATCCTTTGCCTCAAGCAGTAACTCGTAGTTTTCTTTCAGGAAGGGATAGTTATCATCAGACATGTCTTCTTCATAAGCACATACAATAGTGGTGGGATTGACAAAACGGGCAATATCATCGATATGTCCATCGGTATCATCACCCAGGATCCCGTTTCTCAGCCAGATTATATGGGTTGCTCCCAGATACTCCCTTAATTTGTCTTCGATCTCTTGCTTTTTCAGGTCAGGATTTCTATTCCTGTTCAGCAGGCATTGTTCTGTCGTGAGCAGCGTTCCCTTGCCATTCACATCTATGGAACCACCTTCCAGAACCATCTTAGAGTCAAAACACGGTAATTGCATTGTCCGGTTGATCATAGCGGGAATCGTTGCATCTCTCATAAGCTCTTCGTACTTTTCTCCCCATGCATTGAACCTCCAGCGAACCATTGCCAAGCGATCCTTCTGTTCATTAATCAGAAAAATGGGCCCGTAATCACGTATCCAGACATCTGCATAATCGAATATGAAAAAATGTATTCTATCACAATTGAAATCATTTTTTTCAAATACCCCGGTCAATCTTACTTTCATAGGTCCATCTTTTACGAAAAGATGCACCTTTTCGCTTTCATGAATGGATTTTATAATTTTTATATATATATTTTCAACGTTTTCAATTCTGTCAGGAAATGTATCAGGATCATGAGGCCATGCTAACCAGATTCCTTCGTGCTTTTCCCATTCTGCAGGCATCAGATACCCTGATTCTTCAGGAGTTTTGCCCGGCATGTCACTCTTCATAAAAATCGTTCCCCAACCGGATCAGAAAGTGGACCATACGTATCAGGGCGTCTATTTCTCAAAAAACCCCAGCCTTCCCTAATCTCTTTGTTCTTATCCAGATCCAGGTCCACTACCAGCACGTCCTCTTCTTCGTTACTGGCTCTTTTCAGCACCTTTCCAAAAGGGTCACAAACAAAAGAACTTCCCCAGAATTTCAGGCCGTTTTCTTCACCCACCCGATTGACTGCAGCAACATGGACCCCATTGGCAATGGCATGAGACCGCTGGATGGTTTCCCAGGCACCATGCCAATCATCCTCTGGCGGCATTTCATTTTTGATCCAGCCGATAGCGGTGGGATAAAATATGATCTCAGCACCCTTTAATACATTGATCCTGGCAGCCTCAGGGAACCATTGATCATAACAGATAAGTACAGAAAAGGATGTATAACGGGTCTTATGAACATGATATCCTAAATTACCAGGTTTAAAGTAATCTTTTTCGTAAAAAAAAGGGTCGTGGGGAATATGGATCTTACGATACGTTTCCATGAGTTCTCCATTATCATTGATCACCACAACTGAATTATAGTAATTCCCATCTTCGCCCCTTTCAAATAGAGGCACGATAATCACGATATTATGTTCTTTTGCCAGACAGGAAAATGCTCTGGTGGAATCTCCGGGAATTGTTTCTGCAAGTAAGGTAGCATCCTTTTTTTCTTCACATGGAAAATAGGTTGTTCGATATAACTCCTGAAGGCAGATGATCTTAGCACCCCTTTTCGCAGCCTCTCTTATTTTTTCTTCTGCATGAGCCATATTAGCGCTGATATTTTCAGAAATCTTCGTTTGGATCAATCCTATGGTTACGATATTATCGGGCGCCATTTTCATTTGACGTAAATATGAATTATTGAATTTAACACTTTCTTATTTCAAAATATATAATAAAAAAAATGTTAATATTGGAATTTCTTAGGACGCATCACCAGGGTATTAGGGAACTGGTAAAAATGATCGAAAAGTATCGGCTCGACAAAAACCTTTATCACCATCACCTCCCATAAAACCAAACACGAACCATGGATAAAAAACTCTACGTACCACACCCCGGACATTTTGAAGGCTTACAGGAGTTGCTTGCAGGTTCTAAGGACATTTATTCTATTTTCATGGCCGGCTCGCCAGATTATATCGGTACAGGTCGGGTAAATTTAGGACATGCTAGTTTGGAAGAGATCGAAAGGCATACCGAATATTGTCATAAGAACAATGTCAAGGTAGAGATGGTGCTGAACAGCTCATGCATGGGCGGAAATCAACTAAGTACCGAAGGATATAATCTTCTACATTGGTATATTGGCAATCTGGAAGATATCGGTGTGGATACATTAGTTGTTGCAGACCCCTATCTGGTGGAGTTGACAGCCCAGGAATTCAACATTCCTGTCGTGGTGAGTGTGCTGGCATTCGTGGATAGTCCCCAGAAGGCAGAATTTTATGAACAGTTAGGGGCCAGCTCTATTGTGGTGGATTCAAATGTGAATCGTCACTTCGATGTACTTGAAGCTATCAGGGATGCAGTCTCCTGCGAACTAAAATTGTTAGTCAATGAAGGTTGTCTGTACCGCTGTCCATTCAGGTATGCACATTTTAATTTCTTCTCCCACGTGAACGGCCCTCACCCGCGCCCTAATGTGCAGGATGACTATTATTACCACAAATGCCTGACAATGCGCATTCAAGACCCTTCACTACTCCTTAAATCACCATTTATCAGGCCCGAAGACCTGAAAGAATATGCCCATATCACAAATGTGTTCAAGATAGGAGGCCGCTCCCATTTCATTAATTGGATTCTTAATTGCGTCAATGCATATGCTAATGAAAGCTATGACGGCAACCTGATGGATTTGATGGACTGCCCCAAGGACCTGATAGATCTCTATAATATTCCAAACAAAGCTCTTGATGGTTCAATACAGCAGTGGAAGAAACACAGTACATTTTGCCACAAATGTGGCTACTGCCAGCGCCTTGTGGAAGAAATTGCCCTGGTATATTCAAATAAAGGCACAAAAGATGAAACACTTATACCCTGGAATACTATTAAAAAAAAGGGGATTGAAACCTAAATGACATTAAATAATCTGTTAAGAAACCGTGCTGATATCGAAAACGGAATGCGGCAACTAATAGGCCGACCAATAATGGTAACTGAGCTAGACCTTTTTGCACTTCCATGCGGATGTTCGGGATTAACAGCAAATACCAGGGGGCTGCTTGTGGATGATCTTGAAATTTTTGAGTCACACATTTTAAAACTACTTGAGGATATTTCTCAATCTTTTGAAGTCCCTTCAAAATTTGTATTTGCGAGGATAATCCCGGGTACCCAGGAAATTGCCTCACTGAATATGCGCAATCTATGTCCCCACTGCTATGCAGATTTTTCTACAACCTCTGGAAATAGGCCCAGACCAGATATATACATTTTGCAATTGATAAAACGAAAACGATAGGTTTTTTTGAAAATTTAATATATCATAAGTATTATTTATTATAACTCAAGTTTGAGTGAAATTTCGCAAAAAAATTCCCATAATAATTTGAGATTGAAAGTCCGAACCTCAGAACCCCCTTCCGTAGTTATGACCACGCTTTTTCCTGGCCTTTCGCTGATTCTTGAGAAGGTCCGGGTTAAACACCAATATATGTCGTCTGCCACTGCTATCCACTCCCAGGTCTTCGTAGTAGTCTCTTTTGTTAAGTTCTTGAACCTCTCAGGCTTAAATCAATTCCGTTCAACATGTCTTTGTCCGGAGCAGTAATGTACAGATAGTTCTTGCTACCTTCCAGATGCTTCAGGTTATCTTCTGAGACCATTCCGCGATCGAAAACCATGATAACTTTTTTTAGATTGAATTTCTTTTTCCGTGACTGTGAGTGTAAATTCATAGTCTGCACCTTATGTATATGATTAAACGTAATGAGAAAAACGTGAGGAGTAGCAATTGTAGGTAGCTATTTATAGAGGGAAAATGAAGAATTTATGTGAGAAACTGACGAAGATGGGTTATTATTATTAACCCAATGAGGTACACAATATTACAATGTGATGGGGGAAAAATATACGGCAAGATATCTATGCACTGTTTGTAAAATATACATATATGATGAAAAGAAGGGCGATCCAGAGACCAATTTAGCAGCCAGGACTACTTTTAATAATATTCCTGGTACGTGGAGATGCCCAATCTGTGGTGCTACCAGGGATTCATTGAAATTAATAGCCTCAGACGAATTAAACCAGGTACATTCCCAAAAAGAGGAATTTACTCTTGTTAAGGTAAGAAATAACGCGCTTGAAAAACTTGCAGGTCTTTGTGGAGTCTACAAGGTTTGTGACGGTAACCCTACTGGTGGTGGCGTGAGGACCGGATTTGATGTAATGAAAATGCTTGCACTGGGTGCAAATGGTGTATTGATAGGTCGGGATATGATCAGGGCAGCCGTTGGCGGCGGACCCGAAGGGATTAAACTTCACTTTGATTACCTTAGAAGTGATCTGAAACGTGGGATGGTAATGACAGGCTGTAAATCAATTGATGATATTAATTGTAGAATATTCGATAAATAATTGGAGGTATTGAAATGGGTATAGGGGAGTCTGATTGGAAATAATATCATGAAGCTGAAGATTATATCAAGTCCAAGGTATTGGACTTTTTAAATAATAACAAATTTGCCCAAGAACTGGCAGAAGGGCTTGAAACCCAAACATCTACCAGATTATTTGACTGGATAGACTATATTGGGATCCCTGAAAATTATATTGATATTAATAAGCTTACTAATTTGAATTTTAGGGAAAATAAACATAGTGAATTGCCTCAACATACCAGATTATTCCATAATTCAGGAAGTATTTTCTTTCCAGTACTTGTGCATAGAGAAGATTATTTCGAACTGGCTCTCAAGGTCGAGGATATTGATAATTTTTGCAGGGTTCATGCCTTCGGAAGCCTGATCGAGGGTGAAAAGTTCTCAAAATTAAGGAAATTGGAAGTATCACAAGAGGGAAATTATCGTTTAACAGCTGTTGAGAGGAGGGGTTATTCAGGTTTTGTTATCAGGGGATCAACAGATATTGCAGAATATCTGACTGCATTGGAATTATTTTCTTCAAGGGAACGAGGATTTGATACAAATGAGGAGGGCCTGAAAGCACTTGAAGTACTTGTGAGGAAAATGCAGCGGGAACTGCACATACCCAGGATGGCAGATGCATTTTTCAGGGCTGAAAGGAAATACTGGGAAAGCAGGAACAAGGCAGCCAGGGTTCAAAAAGCAAGGCAGGATGAACTGGGTATGGGCTGGGGGAATCATGATCATCATACTTTCAGATCCTCAAGGAGCAATTTTATTCACCTGATCTGGATATTGGAACTTATGGGTATGGTTCCAAGGGAATCCTTTTATGCCGGTGCTCAGGCTGGCTGGGGTGCACAGCTTCTGGAACACCCGGATTGCAACATAGTAGTGTTTGCAGATGTTGATATGGGTGTTGATGAGAAACAGACCGACTTTGCCCATACAGGATTAGAATCAAGGGATAAGCTGGGTACAGTTGGCCTGTGGGTTGGACTGCATGGGGAGAGTATTATGCAAGCAGGTCTCCATCACCTTGCTGCAAGGGTCGATTTTGAGAAACAGGAGAATGAACTCCCCGGACATGGTATAAAAGTTATGGCACCCTTTTCAAATTTCAAGTTCCTGAGGCAGGATTTCACTTATGGGGAAAACTGGCAGGTTAACGAGAATCGCACAAGACATCTATTGGATAATGGATTGATAACCAGGGAACAATATGATAAATTTGTAAACATCGGGGCCTTAGGCAGTCATCTTGAGAACATTGAAAGGGGACAGGGATTCAAAGGATTCAATCAAGAATCTGTGAGTGTTATTATCAACGAGACCGACCCCAGAAAAGCATCCACAAGGAGTGTATAAATTTTTCGAACGAGTGAATAGCCAGGTTTATACGATCATGCTTCTAATTAATTTGTATGCTCTTCAGGAATATCCGGAATGTGTTGTTTGATACTTCATTTTTGTTGAAGGAATCAAGAGATATTGATGACATTATCAAGATACTGCATCGTGACAGCATCGCATGTTTCATACCGCCGACTGTCCAGACAGAACTGGATGATCTGTTCTATGTAGACCGGATATCAAAAGAGCAATATGACCGGACAATGGTCAGGATCAAAAAAGCCAGTGCAGTAAATCTCGAAAATAACAGGAATTATCTTCAGAAAAGTATAACGAAAGAGTGCACCATATCAATGAATATAGAACATGGTGTGGAATCGAAAGAAGTACGAAATGACTGCAGCATCCTTACAACCGGTCTCTATAACCACATCGACCTGATACTTTCAGAAGACTTTCATTTCACATCCAGGTATACTGCAAATGTAGTGGATACAATGAGTGCAAATACCTGCAATCGATTCCAAAAGTTGTGTGAAAGTGATATATTATTGTTAGATAAAGATTCGTTTCTGGCTGCTTATCAAGAAAAAAAGGTGGATCTGGGATTAGTTGAGTCAATGAAACAGGATATCAGGAAGGATTCGAAGTTGTTGAAAAATGAATGAAATTTTTGGAGATATGAAAAGTATGTCCCACTGCGGGTTCAAATCCCCCCATCTGAGTCTACTCCCAGATGAGGAGAACAAGTATAGCATTTAGTTACAATATAAGAAAAGGAAGTTGAAAATGATGAGTTCCATTGGAAAAGAATTTATGGAAAAAACAAAGTTCCAGTATCTTGATAGGTCTGACCAATTCCGTAACATACCCCAACCTCCGTTAGAGATGGAATATGATGCATCAAGACGAGTAACGGAACTTCCCCGGCATGAAAATATTGAAATAAGAAGCTTTGATCTGAGACAGGCAATTATGGGTCGAAGAAGTATACGCGGGTATTCACAGGAACCATTAACAATTGAAGAACTGTCATATTTACTGTGGGTTACACAGGGAGTGGTTCAAGTCACACATGGTGCAACTTTCAGGAATGTGCCCTCAGCAGGTGCAAGACATGCTCTTGAAACATATCTGCTTATCAATAATGTCAAGGATGTTCCAGAAGGTATTTACAGATTTTTAGCTATCGAAAACAGACTGGTGGAAATAAACACAGATCCTGACATAGCTGACAGGGTGACACAAGGCTGTTTAGGACAGGATTTTATCAGGAAAAGTGCTGTTACTTTTATCTGGGTAGCAGATGCATATAGAATGAAATGGCGGTATGGAGAAAGAGGATACAGGTATCTTCACCTCGACGCAGGACATGTTTGCCAGAACCTGTACCTAAGTGCAGGCTCTTTAGATTGCGGTGTATGCGCCATTGCAGCTTTTTCAGACGATCATATGAACGATCTGCTTGAGCTTGATGGAGTGGAACAATTTGTAATATATATTGCATCTGTGGGGAAAAAATAAAGTTGGGTTTTGAAAACCATTATCATGGTGACTAAACTCAGCCACCAGCTGTGCAGGGGCAGTGAAAATGTACCTGTAATTCTTAGAATATCAGAGTTAAAAGACCTTATCGGGAAGTCCTAGATCTCACTGGGTACGATGGTATTGAGCTTGACGTGCTGAAGACCTTTATGTTTGACAAGATTTTCAAATATCTCTTTTATCCGTTTGCCTTCTCCCTGTAGGATTATGACTTCCATGCAATTATCATGGTTCATATGGACATGGACTGAAGATTTGATTACATCTACATATTTATGTTGGATCTCGCTCAGGACGTCCTCAATACCCCTCTGGTGGTGATTGTACGCCAGGGTTATTGTGCCTACCCGCTCACCTTCAATGCCGCTCATCCAGTCATAGTACCTGATATAACCCCTTATAGCATCCCTGATACCTTCTGAGCGGGAAGAGTAGCCTCTGTTGTTTATGATTATGTCGAATTTATTTAGCAGATTTTCGGGCAGGGATATTCCGATCCTGGTCAGGTCTTTTTCCATTGTTAGGCTCCATTAATTGATATTATCAGACTGTTTCTTTATACATGAATGTTTTGATTGACTGGTATGAAAATAAGTATATTTAAATCAATTACGTCACTAATAACAATGATTTACATGATACGCACATTCATAGCCGTGGAACTGCCTCACTCCATGAAAGAGCTCATCGAATCCATCCAGCAGGAAATGGATTTGAAAGGTCTGAAACTGGTCAAACCGGAACTTGTGCATCTGACCCTGAAATTCCTGGGCGACATTACCGAATCCCAGGTAGAACCCATCTCAACTGCCCTCTCTGAAATTCACTGCACACCTTTCAATTCCAGGATTGCCGGAGTGGGTGTGTTTCCCAATCCCAGTTACATCAAAGTGGTATGGCTGGGTGCTCACGGTGAGTTTGACCTGCTGCACAGTGAAGTGGAACGGGTACTGAAAGAATTCAGGTTCAAAAAGGATAAGGGAAAATTTACTGCTCATGCCACACTGGCCCGAGTCAAGTACCTGGACGAATCATCAAAATCACAAATAGCCCATATATTAGCCAAGCTGCAGGATGTGGACCTGGGTGAGTTGCAGGTAAAAACTATCACTTTAAAGAAGAGTACTCTTACCCCCAAAGGGCCCATATACGAGACACTAAAGGAAATTCCACTTCATGAATGATCAAGATAAAATATTATATGAGGTCCTGGCAAGGATTAAGCCTACCTCTGATGAGCAACAGAAAATGCAAGAAGTAGCTGAAAATATCATATCTCTTGTTGATAAGGTAGCTTTGGACCTTGGATTATCTGAAGTGAACGGCCTTCTTGTGGGTTCAGCAGCCAGAGGTACATGGATAACTGGTGAACACGACCTGGATATTTTTATTTCATTTCCAGACGAAACAACTGAAGCTGACCTTAAGACCGTTGGGCTGGAAATTGCCAGAAAGGTCGCTGAGGATGCTAGTGATTATGAGGAACGATACGCAGAGCATCCCTACATCCATGCCAACTTCAATGGTTTCGAGGTTGACCTGGTACCCTGTTTCAGGGTATCCAGTGCAGCACAGATAAAATCAGCAGTGGACAGAACGCCATTTCATAACCAGTTCATATTATCCAGGATCAAAGAGCTTGAAAATGACGTACTGTTATTGAAACAATTCATGAAAGGTGCCGGAGTATATGGTTCTGACCTCAAGACCGGTGGTTTTTCAGGATATCTGGCCGAGCTGCTGGTCATCTATTACGGATCATTCCTGAAGGTGCTGGTTGCCGCAGACAACTGGAAATTTGGAACCATAATAGACATAATCGGACACGGTACAAAATTACATGATGATGCCCTGGTCGTGATCGATCCAACAGACCCTGCCAGGAATGTGGCCGCAGCACTCACCCTGGACAAAATGGCAGAATTCGTCGATGCATCACGAGAGTATCTGATACGTCCTGGTCTGGCACATTTCTTCCCCCAGCCTATTGAACCTATTAACAATGAGGAATTTGAAGGTATCCTGGCTGCACGCGGGACCTCAATCGTGGCTCTGGTGTTTGACAGGCCTGATTTGGTGGATGATATTGTATATCCTCAACTGTTCATGCTCCATAAAAGTATCAGGAACCTGGTTGAACGACATGGGTTTTCGGTATTTGAAGGGGATGTGTGGGCAGGGAAGACGAAAGCTGCTGTTGTACTTGAAATGCTCACATCGTACTTACCCCCTGTAAAAAAACACCACGGTCCACCCATATTTTCCAGACAACACGCCAGGGACTTCAAGGAAAAATACGAGCATACTGGTCACTCCCGGGTATATATCGAGAACGGACGGTATATAGTTGATATACCCAGACAATATACTGATGTTGTTGACCTGATCAGGCACGAAATCCATTCATGCAAATTAGGGAAACATGTGGGTGTAAGTATCAAGTCAGGATTTTATGTGGTTAATGACTCAGAACTGTTGAAGATCAACTCTGAAAATTTCAGGGTATTTTTGAATACATTTTTTTAATTTAGAAAAAAATAAAAAAAAGCAGGCTTTGTGCCTACTTATCCATATACATAGATACTGAGTTGAATTTAATCAGTTGACCATAATCGCTGGGTCCAAGGTCCTCTTTATTTATCGACCCGGTGGCTGTAGCTTCCCTGTACAATGTATTATCGCTGTACTTCGACATAAAGTCATCGTACTTTGAAATATACTTTGAGCTGCTCTTCATAACATTACCTTCACCTGTCCATTGGGCAGCGATGGTTACGGTTTCTATAGTATAAGTATCCGTATTCGAATCAGAAACATAGAGCTCGATGTCAACAGGAGAAAGAGTTGCGGAATTAAGTTTTTTATCTATTGTAAAAACATCCTCCTGGGTAAACATATAACCCCACTTGTCAGACCAGACACCTGTATTTTCATCATATGTAAAGATATAAACAGAGATATCGGTCCCTTCATTACTCGTTGTTGCTTGAATGAATTTATCGGTATATACACCATCGTTATCTTCATACCAATCTGCATATGCAGCCATACCTTTGTCTCGATAGATTGACTTAGAATCGAATGCTTCAGCACTTATGGTCAGCGAAAGCAGAACCATAAGCACAAACATGCCTGTAAATAGTTTCTTCATATTTTATCCTCCTTATCTGATATACCCATCTTTGAAAGTGCGATAAATAATAACCGAGCACACTGGCCGGATTATCGATAGATTATTTTTCATTTCTAATCCCCTTTCCATCGCACCCCTCTGGTATACATAGTTTTATAATGGAATCATACCATATTTAGAAAAATTTACTACTAATGTATTACAAAAAATACCGCAGAGTAGTAATTATTTAAATTGATATTATTACGCGTAATACGAGGGGGAAAAAATGAAAATTCGGAGAACTATTTCTATAGATAAGAATGATCTTGCGACTCTAAAACCGATTCTTGACTCCAATGGCAATAACCTTAGTCTCGCCATCAGACAACTAATTGATAATTACCGGCTAGAGGATAATTTGAAAAAGATAACCAGTGACCAGCAAAGAGTGATCATGTTGAGAAACGAAATTATCGAGAACAAGGTTGCAAGTCTTATCCCGATCCCACTGGTCAAATGGCTGGTAAAAAGAAGCCTGGGGGTCCCTCCTCTGGGTACTTTCAGGGGTATATTGGAAAAATATCCGAGGCTGCTGGGAAAAAGTAGTTTAACTTTTGAAGAATATATCAAAGCTATCAATACCCATGGAGATATATTTGGATACCAGATCACACAGCAAACTGAGATAAGTCCGGATCTTAAGAGGATCCGCATCTCATTCGAGACCGAAGACCCTGAACACTTAAAAGGGATAGTCATTAGCTATTCATGCTTGCTGGCCCATTACCCCCTTAATTTGATAACTAAAAAGGTTGTGGAATCCCCCAGTCTCATCATAATAGACTACGAACAATGCAACAGCGAAGAAGAGGCCTACAGTTCAGTCATGGATCATTTTGGATACAACCAGATGATCATGGATGAGATATTAAATAATATCAAATTCTGGAGGAGACTCGTTTATATCCTGAAAGCTGACAATTATCAGGATATTATTATCAGCAGGGACATCTTCCTTCAACTCTTTAAATCCCATGATTTTTCTGATGACCTTTGCAGCCTTATAACCATGATATATAGCGTGTCAATTGAGGATGCGGACTGCCATGATATTATCAGATACATCTCGGAGATATGTGAGACTAACGGGCTAATAATTAGAATTGAACACAACGATAATGAAATAAAGATATTTCACAGATTCAATGAAATTGACATTATCAATATAGTAAATGACACCATAATCAGGATCCTGGAAATATCAGGCAACCACTTCAATCTCAAAAAAAGCGGAAAGGTTACCATGTTCAACAGGATGTAATAATATGTGTCTAAATCGGAATTGGGAATAATCTGAAGTTTTTTAATTATCATCCCGGTATAACTGATGTAACTCCAATGTCTGCTGTACGATCTCCATTACAGTATTAGACGGTTCATCGATTGTAATTTTCACCCTTTTGAGCAATGCTGTAAATATTGAGATAACGGAATCGGCCAGAGCCTGATAGTTATATCCCCCCCTCCAGTGCCAGTACTAGTCTCCCCCCTGACAGTTCTTCTGCCAGGGACTGCACCACTCCGGTCATTAAAGCGTAGCCCTCAGATGTCAGGTTCATGCCTGCAAGTGGATCGTCCCTGTGTCCGTCCTGTCCCGCACTTACAAATATAATATCTGGCCTGAACTGGCGGGAGACAGGTAAGAGAACTTTTTCAAATACGTACATATAATCAGCATCCCCTGCCCCATGTGGAAGGGGTACATTGATTGTAAATCCTTCTCCTTTACCAGCCCCTGCTTCATTTATTCTGCCGGTCCCCGGATAATGCGGATACTGATGAATTGAAAAATACAATACCGAATCATCCTCATAGAAAGCCTTCTGGGTCCCGTTTCCGTGATGTACATCCCAGTCAACTATCAATACTTTTTCCAGCCCCTTTGCCTGGGCATACCTGGCAGCTATGGCCACGTTATTGAACAGGCAAAAACCCATTCCCCTGTCAGGTTCAGCATGATGACCGGGGGGGCGCACCAGTGCGAACACACTATCCAGACCTCCAATTACGGCATCTACGGCAGCTATCACACCTCCCGCAGCCAGGAGTGCAGTTTTGAACGAATGTTTAGATGTTGGTGTGTCAGGGTCCAGAGGCATCCCAATTGAAGAGAAATCCTTGACCATCTGGATATAATCTGAAGAATGGATGTACCTGATCTGGCCGATATTTGCTAAAATCGGTTCGATCCTGATCAGGGAATCAATAAGAGCGGTCTTATCAAGACCATCCATTATGGCCACGAGGCGTCCGGCATTCTCAGGATGTCTGCCGATATTGTGTTTTAAAAAGTCCGTATGATATACATAACCAACCTTCATTAAATTAAAAACGATGGATGACTTAAAAAATTTATTGATTAAAGTCTGGTAAGATCGATGAAACCTGCCAGGTTGACCACGCCTACTGCAGCTACCACTTCACCTTTCTTATCTTTGATCGGAGAGACAATTACAGGAGTATCCTTATAAGGACCTTCATCAGCAAATCCGTGGACGATCTCTCCTTTTTCAAGTGCCAGTTCCAGATATTTGCCAGTATAATCGGTATCAATGACCTGGTTATTCTCGATCCTCAATCCCTTTTTGTTCTTACTTCTCATAGTAATAGGAAGCCCAACAGCAGAATATATTGCCATTGCCAATGACTCCAGGTCTTTTGATGTTGAATCTTTGGTAAGCTCTATTCCTTCCATAGTAAGATGTGAAATGAGTATCAAATATATAAAGGCTTTGAAAATATGGAACCGATTATCTCAGGCTCATACTGCATCCGGCACCCTGTCCGATCCCTTCATCAACCCTTAATTCAAGAGACGTGATGTTCTTTGCAAACCCATTACTATTGAGACCTGATCCGATCTCTGCCAGCAAATATTTGCACAAATCCTCTGCACTTACCGAAGAGATTGGCAATAGCATGACATCTTCTCTGGGCAGCATATAATGTTTGCAGCTTCTAATAACATCGATGTTATAATGTTGTGCATCTTCCGTTATCTTCAATCTGGGGTCGTTTTTTGCAACCAATACTCTATGGTCCAGGGTATCGCAAACATCCCTGACAATATTTTTAAGTTCTTCAAAATCTATTATGAATTCACCTCTCTGGCTACCTTCCACACGTACAGATACAGCATATGTGTGACCGTGTAATTTTCCGCATTTTTGATGGTCTGGAATAAAATGACAGGCAGAAAACCTGAGTTTTGCCTTCCAGCCGTCAAGTTCTATGAACAATTTTTTTTCACCTGGGAGAGGTTTAAGGACTTTTCTACCAATAAACCCTTGCTATGGCCAGAAACCAGAAGGATTATTTTTACCACAAGGCAAAGAATGAGGGGTACCGGTCCAGAGCCTCATACAAGCTCAGGCAGATCAATGAGAAACATCAGATCATAAAACCTGGTGATTCTGTGGTAGACCTGGGTGCGGCCCCGGGTGGCTGGCTCCAGATGGCAAAAGAACTCTCTGGCGGCCGCGTGGTCGGAGTGGACCTGCAAAAGATTGATCCTATTGAAGGTGTTGAGACAATGAAAGGGGATATCACATCCGAGAAGACTCTCAAAAGGATCGAGGAGATCATAGGCGAACAAGGTGCAGATGCAGTGATATGCGACGCAGCACCCAATCTTACAGGTAACTGGAGCCTGGATCACGGCCGGTCCATCGACCTGTGCCAGTCAGCACTTAATCTGGCAACACAACTACTCATGCCCGGAGGTAATTTTGTAGTAAAAGTATTCCAGGGAGACCTGTTCAAGGATTTCCTTGATGAGGTCAAGGAACATTTTGTGTACGTCAGGTCTTATACTCCCAAAGCCTCGAGAAAACAAAGTGCTGAGATCTATGTGATCGGAAAAAAATTCCTGAGTTCCAAATTGAAGAAAGGACAGAAATATGATGTAGTGATCCGGGAGATTGGCGAAAAGAGAGATGGAATCGCTAAAATAGATGATTTTGTTGTTTTTATTAAAAATGGTAAGATCGGCCAGCAAGTAAGGGTGCGCATCCGTGAAGTACAACCCAATTTTGCCTTCGCCGATATCATTGAGGAGTAAAAATTTGGGACCAGTTTTTACTCGGGCACAGTATCCATTCTCAAACAATTCG
>JACUTQ010000020.1 GCA_014859725.1 Methanosarcinales archaeon
TTATCAGTTTCAAATTTGATGGAACCTAGATGCAATGTAAAACCTCATCAATTTGTTAACTTTTTTATTATATGAGTGTTTCTCATATTAATCGTCAATGATATCAATAATCACACCTGTACTAAATGAAGAAGAATATGTAGGAAAATTCCTGTTACATCTTAATAATATGGATAATGATTTTGAGCTGATTTTAGTGGACGGGGGGAGTACTGACAGGACGATTGGCCAGATCCATGAATACTTAACTTCTTTTCGGCACGGGTTTGAATTGCTGGAAACGAAAAAGGGAAGGGGCTACCAGATGAATATGGGAGCCAAGAGGGCCCGGGGAGATATCCTGCTCTTTCTTCATATTGATAGTCTGATTGACAAAGGTTCTTTAAGGATTATAACGATGGAACTGGAGGATCCGGCCATAATTGGAGGTGGTTTTACACAAAGATTCAAAGATACTGACATTTTCTTAACATTGGTGAGCTTATTGGGAAATTTCAGGACCAGATTGACCAATATCTTTTATGGTGATTATGGATTTTTTATAAAGAAAGATATATTTGAAAAAATAGGGGGATATGATGACATACCTTTTCTTGAGGATGTAGAGATCTGTCGAAAGGCTAAGAAATTTGGCAAACTGAAGCAAATAGATTGCAGGATTCATACCTCTTCCCGACGATATATCAGCAAGGGCAGGATGAAGCTCTCCATTGTTTTCATATTGGCTGTTATTATGAATGCATTAGGATTCAGACCAGGATTTTTGGGAAAATATATTGTGGATAAATAAATTTTTCATTTACCACATTGATGAGGTCCGCTGCAAAAAACAACACCTATTCACCCCAAACAACCCTCACAATCCCAAAATCCAGTGTAAGCGACAGCACAATAGCTATCACCGAAAACGCAAAGATAACAAGGTAATTCAACCTCTCCTTGGACACAGAAAGACTCCACATGACATAATTGAGTCCCTCAAAATCTTCTTCAGTGAGAGGTTCACGGGTTTCTATCTTCTCAAGTAACTTCAGGTCTTTTATCACCCCATACCTGCGCTTACCAATGTGATACCTGTGTGCAAAGAACCATAAATACCCCAACACTCCCAGGTACCACAACACGCGTGCATAGATATCCCCGTAATGGTCTGCAATGATCACAAGCCTGAGCAGCAGTGCTGATATCAGGCCTACCCAGAAATATAGTTTGATAATAGACATCCGGTATCCTTTTGGTATCTTCACTTTGGCCCTGTCAGATTCAAACTCCTTCATAATAACACAATATCCTGATCCATATTAGTTTAATGTTCTCAATAAATGTCATTTTTTTCCAGGAGTAAGGCAGGACTATTGTTTCAATACAATTCTTCCTGCCGATCCAAAAAACAAGATATTTTTTTTCTGACGCGCTTTGTCTCTTCCAAATCAATTTTTGCAGTAATAATTCCTTCTTCATCTCCTGCATTGGCAAGCACATTTCCCCAGGCATCGATCACAGCAGAACCCCCCTCAAAATCGTTGTGGGGATCAGACCCTATCCGGTTGCAGGCCAGATGAGGGACCTGGTTCTCAATAGCTCTGGCACGGATCAATATATCCCAGTGATCCTGCCGTCTGGATGGGAACTGGGCTACAGTGATAAGAATGTCGGCACCATCCAGAGCCAGTTTTCGGGCCATTTCAGGGAATCTGATATCATAACATATCATGAGTCCAATTTTACCTCTGGAAGTGCTGATCAGTTTAATGCTGTCGCCCTTATGGAAATATTCTTTTTCGGTTCCGAAGGGATGGATTTTGCGGTAAGTGCCAGCAAGGTCTCCTTTATCCAGTACAAAACCCAGGTTATAATACTTAATTCCTGGCCCGGAAACAATGATGGAGCCAATTATAATGATTTCATTCTCTTTTGAGACCTGTCTTAATCTCCCGATCGTAGGAAAAGGATCTGACTCAGCCAACTCGTCGATTCTATCATAACAAAATCCTGTAGTAAAAACTTCAGGAAACACGATTATTTCTGCTTTGGTTTTATTAATATAATCTATGGCTCGTTCAAGATTTACTTCCTTTTGGCAGTGAAGTACATCCATCTGTACGATTGCTGTGATCACAAACAATCTCTTTATGGTATAAGTAAATAAATATTCCAGTAAATCGGGATAAATCATCAGTTACTATGTATAAAAAAGAATATGAGACAATTAAGATAAGTGATTCTGGTGCTCTGGAATCTAAATTTATTGCTGCCATAGAGGAAACCATTGAACTCTATGTCAACAATAAACGTATTGCATCCATTTTAGCAACACCCGAGCAGCTTAAACAACTTGCAGTGGGATATCTGGTATGTGAAGGAATCGTCCGGACACGATCTGAAATTGAAGATGTCAGGATTGATAATAATAGGATTTTTACCCGGATCGCACAAAATGACCATTTCGATTTATGGTTCGAGATACGCTCATCAGGGTGTATAGGTATAAACTGGGAACATAACGAGGACGTTAAAGTACAATCAAATACACGTTTTAATCCTGCCATAATCAAAAAATCATTGCATTATATGGAATCAGATATCTATCAATTGACCAGAGGCACCCACGCTGCCTGCATTATTGACAAATTAGGCAATTGTGTGGCAAGTGCTGTTGATGTGGGCCGCCATAATGCTATTGATAAAGCCATTGGACAGGCTCTAATCGATGAATTTGATCCTGGACAGCATTTCCTTCTATCTACGGGACGCCAGCCGGCAGGTATGATCTTAAAAGCAGCCAGGGCAGGAATTCCCATGGTTGTGACCAAAACTGCACCATTAAATAGCGGTATTGAAACTGCCAGAAAGACTGGTATTTGTCTGGTGGGTTTTGCTACTCGCGAAAGCTTAACTGTGTTTGCAAATCCACAGCGTCTGGACGGTTTAACTGATTAATAGGCTGAAATTCGGCCGACATTTAAAATTTTTATACATATTTGCCCTGACAGTAGAATTTTAATAAAAATTGATCAATATCGACAGGAAATATATGTTTGCTAACTTTGCAAAAATATATCGTATACATCATTCAATATTTTAAAATAGACCTCAGTAGAACAAGTTGTGGGGTATATAGCCATTTTTATAATAAGTTAATTATAATGATTATTGGTGGTTTATTATTATAGATTTATTAACTTATTTACACAGATACAAAAATGTTATAACCCATAAATTCAAAATATATAATTAGCGATGGATAATATTCGTCGTTATATAGGTCTGAAGATGTCAGATGGTATCCGTAACCTCCTTTACGGGTACCATAGACAATAAATAATTGCAAAACTCTTTTTTATTACTTGAATCAATTAAGAATGATGAAAATCATAACAGTATTACTTTTTATAATTTTGTTATCAATGCTTATTTTTAGTCCTGCTGCAGCAGAAAACCCAATCGAGATCATTTCAGCATTCTCTGATGAAAATAGTATGGACATAACATTACGATCTCATGACCAGATAAATGGATCAATAATTTTCAGTCTCGCTCATGATAATGAAATTCTGGAATCCCAGACTATTGAAATGGATATAATTCCAGATAAAGAAACAACCAGGGTAATTTTTTGGGATAAACATCATTTCCAATTCAGGGTATATGATGCCACAGCACGTGTTTACAATAATGGTGAACTTGCTGCTGAGGCCATTGACTCCTTTAGTTATGGATTTGAAACACTTCCCAGATTCCAGATCGTAGATCTAAGCCCGACCAGCAGCGGGACCAGTGTATTATTAACACCTAGAAGTGTAAACCAACCTGGTGTGGCTGATTTTTCATTTCAACTAATAAAGGAAGGTGAAATAATAGATACCCAGATAAAGGAAAATATTCCTGTAATGCAAACCATACAGGTTTCTATTAATTGGCCGATCCTTCTTGAAGACCATACTGGTTATATGGTGCGGCTCAAATCTTTCTCTCATACTCCGAAAACTATTACCACTTATTCTACTGGATTTACATCCGGACAGGATGTGGAGATAGATGAGACTGATGTGGATGTAGATGATTTTGGTGTCAGTGTTACTCTGATTGGGAAATCCCAGGTACCTTTTGATGGCATAGTTGAAGTCGAACTTCAGCAGGATGATACCCATTATAAGACATTTTCCGGTAAACCCGACATCCTGACTTCGGGC
Organism: Methanosarcinales archaeon; assembly: GCA_014859725.1. Classification (NCBI taxonomy): domain Archaea; kingdom Methanobacteriati; phylum Methanobacteriota; class Methanomicrobia; order Methanosarcinales; species Methanosarcinales archaeon. Next base: position 4,194 of record JACUTQ010000020.1, read on the forward strand.
CGGGATGATACAGTAGGAATTATCTGGAATGACCTGGACCCGGGTGCATATAAAGTATTTATTAAAGCTAAAACACTAGATGGTGAGATCTTAGATAGATATGAAACTGTATTATTGATCCCTGAAAAGGTAAATCCTGTAGGCACAACAGAAAAACCAAAAACACCCGGATTTTCAGCAGTCATGGGTATTGTTAGCATGATTATTCTGACCTTTATTTTTGGAAAGAGATAGGAGATACACTCTTGTTTGATATAATCCTACGCAATCTATCCCAGAGGAAGATCAGGACCGGTCTGACAGTGTTCGGGATAGGTTTGGGCATTTTTGCTGTAATAGTCATGGGAGCAATGTCTGAGAATTTCAACCAGACATTTGAGAAATCCTTTGCCCTGACAGCTGATAAGATACGTGTCTTTGGTGCCAGCGGGGTATTCGGAGGCAGCATCACAAACAGCAAAGCTGCTGAAGTAAGAAGAGTTCCGGGTGTTAATGATGCCTATGGACTGCTGATGGCTCCTTTAGAAGAAGGTGGTGGTATAAGTTTCACTGGTAGCCAGGTAGTGGGGCTTCCACCTGAAAAATCACAGGTTGTGCTATCACCAGTAAAGGTTAAGGAGGGGAGGTTTTTAATGCGGGGTGACAGGTATGAGACAGTAGTCGGAAGCAGTATAGCCAGCCAGTATAAACTTAGTCTGGGAGACAGGCTTGAGATAAATGATAAGAATTTCACTGTTGTGGGGATTCTGGAATATACTGGCAGTTTCTTTGATGCTACGGCTGCAGTTCCCCTGGACATTGCCCAGGATCTGTTCGAGATGGGCGATATGGTTTCCATGATTTTCGCAATCCCGGAAGAAGGTGTGGATGGTGATCTTTTGGCCAAAAGGATCAAGATCAGTGTAGATGGAGTGGATACTCTCTCACCAAGTGAACTGGAAGCGGAAGCGAAACAAAACCTGGCAATATTCTCGGTCATTACCATCAGTGCAGCTCTTTTAGCTGCTATTATCGGCGGCTTGAGCGTGATGAATACCATGCTTATGTCAGTCATGGAACGTACCAAGGAATTCGGGATCCTAAAGGCATTGGGGGCTGAGAGGCGTGACATTTTATTAATGACAGTCGGAGAAGCTACAATTATGGGTATATTGGGGGGTTTGTTTGGATTGGCTGCCGGGTGTGCAGTGGTTTATGGGATGAATACATGGTTATCTGATCAGGGTATTGTCTTATTCCTTATAACACCCAGGCTGGTTATCATTGCTATGGCATTTGCAATCTTACTTGGGACATTATCCGGGCTATATCCAGCCATCAGGGCCACCAGGATGAGTCCAATGGAGGCGTTGAGATATGAATGATGATGGCGCCGATATTATTCTGAAGACCAGGAACCTCAAAAAGACATACATGCAGGGAAAGGTCCCGGTACATGCTTTACAAGGTGTGGATATTGAGGTTGAACGAGGGGAACTTATCAGTATAGTAGGCCCTTCTGGTTCTGGGAAATCAACGCTGCTTTCTTTAATAGGCATGCTGGACAGTGCTACTGAAGGGGATGTATTTATTGATGGTATTGAAGTAACGAAGTCAGAGGGGAAGGAATTTCCCAGGTTGCGCCGCGAAAAGATAGGTTTTGTATTCCAGCATTTTAACCTGTTGCCTGCTTTGACAGCTCTTGGTAATGTGGAGATAGCTATGAGGTTTGCCCGGAAACATAAAAATGATCGAATTCGCAGAGCAAAAGAAGTTCTTACAGAGATGGGGCTGGGCGACCGGTTGAACCATAAACCTTCAGAGTTGAGCGGAGGCGAGCAACAAAGGGTAAGTATTGCCCGGGCCCTGGTAAACAAACCGGCCATCATCCTTGCAGACGAACCTACCGGTGAAGTGGATACTAAGACGAGGGAATTAATTGTCAACATCTTCCGGCAGTTATCTGATGGAGGACAGACTGTGATAATTGTGACCCATGACGTGTGGGTAGCAGACAGGACTGACAGAACCATTACGCTCATCGATGGTATGGTTAAAAATTGATATTACTGAGCTAATAGCGTTTATAAAGTAGCTATTGTTGTACTGAATCCATTTTCGAAAGAATGAGTTTCAATTCGCATCTCCACATACTCGTAATTGAAGGTGGATTTGAAAATCATGGCAAATTCGTACATAAAAAATTCATTCCTTACCGTGCCACCAGCACGGTACAGTTCGTTTTCTTGACCACTTCAAGCGCCACGCTCCCGATCTCCGGGTTGATCTCACTCTCGCCCTTGCTGCCCAATACTATGGTGTGCACCTTGTATTTCCCAGCAGCATCCAGGATGGCCTTGGCAATGGATTCGGCACATGCGCCCCTTTTTGGCATGTGCTGCATGCTTACTCCCACCAGGATCTTATCCACCTGGATTCCCATCCCGGCTCCCATTTCTACCACGCTGTTCAGTACTTCCTCACCCTTTGCCACCAGTTCCTCCCGGGCCGAGTCCTTTCGTGCAACTGCCACATAAATGGCTGCCATACGGATCTCATATGACCTGGCGATCTTCATGGCTGCGATCTCGGCTTTGTGTCCCCACTGCGAGCCGTCGGTTGCTAACAGTATTTCATATCTTGTCATGCTCTAACCTCTGTTCTGACCATCTTTCGGCTCAAACTTGTCCATTGCCACCATTAAAGCGAATATTACTGCCCCGGGCCTGGGTGGACATCCAGGTATATAGACATCCACTGGCAGGAGTTTATCAACACCACCACAGCTTGCATAGGTATTTCCAAAAATACCTCCGCTGCAGGCACATGAACCCATGGCCGCCACAAGCTTGGGAGAAGGTGTGGCATTATATGTCTTTATGAGGGCAAGTTCCATGTTCCTAGTGACCGGCCCTGTAACCAAAAGCATGTCAGCATGGCGCGGGGATGCTACAATATGAATGCCGAAACGTTCGATATCATAGATGGGATTTGACAATGAAACAACCTCAACCTCGCAGCCGTTGCACGATCCGGCGTCTACTTCCCGAATGGCAAGCGATCGGCCGAAGATATGCCTGATCCTTGAATGCAGACGCTGCCCCATGATCTCGATCTCATCCTCGACTGTCATGATCTCCTCCGAATTACAGTGTACAGATCATCCTTTGTCTTTGAAGCCATCTCAAATTCCCCTGTAAGTTCGATCGCATAATTCTGGCAGACCTCCTCACATCTGCCGCAGAAAATACAGCCGCAATAGGAGAGAGTAAGTACCTTTTCATTTCCCTCCTGTTCCAGCTTTAATGCTCCGGACGGGCACGCATCTGCACAATCTCCGCAAAGTATGCATTTTTCTGAGAGTATTTGCGGTTTTCCGCGAAATCCTTCAGGTACGTCATCCTTTATCTCTGGATATTTTGAAGTTACAATGCCGGTTTTAATGGTTTTTTTTAGGATATTGAACATCGATCCACCTACATATCATTACCAGAATATGATAAGCTTAAACTCTTGTTTATGAGAGGGAAATCCGGCACGATATTATCCAGCACAGCATACTCAATGGCCAGCCAGTTACAGAAGGATGGATCCCTTACCTTGCATCTCTCGATCCTCCCGTCACGGACCATAACCCAGTACAGTGTTTCACCTCGCGGTGCCTCTGTATACCCAAGGGCACATCCATCTGGTATGTCCCTGATGTGTGTTTTAATATCTCCCTCTGGTAAGGATTGCAATGCCTGCTCAATAATACTCATTGATTCATTAACTTCATCAGCACGAACAGACGTCCTGGCAAATACATCCCCTTTATCCTGCACCTTTACCTTAAAATCAAATTCCTGATAAGCCGCATACGGATGGTCACATCTGGTGTCCCTTCTAATACCTGAAGCCCGTGCTATGGGACCCACTACATGCAATGACCGTGCAATCTCTTCACTAATGAATCCTGTCGTTTCCATTCTATCTACCACAGAAGGAGTGTTTAACAGCAATTCCATCAATCCTCTGAAATCGTGCTGAAGCGTTGATAATCTTGATATAATATATTGCTTATTGCTGAGGTCACGCCGAATACCACCTATGGTATTCATGCCCCTGAGCAATCTGCTGCCTGTGAGTGCTTCGTTCAACCTTAACAAATCTTCCCTGAGCTTATTAGCATGTGCAGCCCCGGCATAATAGCCTACATCAGTTGCAATTCCACCAATATCACCCACATGGTTATACAATCTTTCAAGTTCTAGCAGGATTGTCCGTATATATTTTGCCCGGGACGGAATCCCGATACCTGCTATCTGCTCAATTGCCTGACAAAAAGCCACAGCATGGGCCATTGAGTTGTCACCAGATATGCGTTCTGACAGAAACACCGCTTTATTGATTTCCAGATTCTCAAATAATTTCTCCACTCCCTTGTGGGTATAGAAATGCCTGATCTCAAGATTGAGTATGGGTTCACCTGCGACACTGAACCTGAAATGTCCCGGTTCTATGACACCCGCATGAACAGGTCCCACCGGGATCTCATACACACCTTCACCCTCAACATGGCGGTATATATATTCCCCTTCCACACGCTTAGGGGTTGAACTGATATCAAAGTCTTTTCTTAAGGGATAGCACCCATGAGGCCAGTCCTCGAACACGACCAGCCGTCTCGGGTCCGGGTGTCCCACTGGAGTCAGGCCAAACATATCATGTATCTCACGTTCATACCAGTTGGCAGCCGGGATCCTGTGGGTAAGGGTCTGGAATTGAGGTGCTGCCTCGTCTACATATATCCTGATAATAATAAATGCATCTTCGTTATCAAAGGAAAAAACGTAATGAATTTTGAAATGTCCCGCAGTTCCTCTCTCATCCGTGGTAAACATCAACACAAGCGGGGCATTGAAATGAGTGTACAGATAATTACAAATACCTATTACAGCATCATTTTCAACAGTAAGATATAACTCGTTAGATGCAACCTTTCGCTGAAGGATCTGCGATTTGAATTCATATATGACAGTATCAAAAACTTCATTCATATTATCATCTCACAATTTCCACCACGTTCATGATCATCTCATAAAACGGTTGAGGAATGTACACTCCAAGTACCAGTACGAACACCATAAGAAATACCATTGCTCCAAGGTTCCATCTACTTACTTCCCCCTTCACATCTGGATGTGGTGTGCCTAGTGCCATTCTGCTGATGTGGTTGAAGAATCCGGCAAAGATCATTATGATAAATAAAAGTACCAGCACCGTGGAGACTATTTTCCCCTGGGAAAATCCTGCCGCCAGCACAGTAAATTCACTTATGAAAATCCCAAACGGCGGTGAGCCTGTTATGGCAAGTCCTCCTAATATCAGCATTGTGCCTGTCAGGGGCATTGACTTGACGACCCCGCTCACCTTATCTATCCTTTTAGTCCCATATTTCAAAAGTACGTTCCCTGCCCCAAAGAACATCAGTGACTTGGTCACCGCGTGATTGAACATGTGCAACAAAGCACCATATGTTCCAAGAACGCCCCCGAAACCGATGCCTACCGCTATTATCCCCATGTGTTCCACACTACTGTAGGCGAGGAGCCGTTTATAGTCCTTCTGCAATATGATGAAAGGGACCGCTATGCCAAGGGAAAGAAGTCCGAAGATGATCAGGAGATTGTTGGTAAAATCTGCACCTGTGGATGGGGCGGTAATGGTGCGGAAGCGGATAATGGCATACATGGCGCAATTCAGTAATACGCCAGAAAGTAGTGCGCTTACCGGAGAGGGGGCCTCGCTGTGAGCATCAGGCAGCCAGGTATGCATGGGGGCAAGTCCGACCTTTGTACCATAACCTATCAAAATAAATATGAACGCGATCTTCATGAGCATGGGATCGAACCGTTCTGCAACAGTAATAAGGTGAGCCCAGTTAATAGCTTCCTGGTGCTCACCAAATACCTGGACGGCTGCATAATAGGTCAGTATAGTTCCGAACAGTGCGAAGGTAATGCCAACAGTACATATTATCAGATATTTCCATGCGGCCTCCACGGATGATTTTTTTGAATAAAGGATCATAAGAGGCGCCGAAATAAGCGTGGTCATTTCTATGGCGATCCAGAGGCCGAGAATATTGGTCACACCCACCAGCAGCATGCTAAACATGAAGAGATGGAACAGGCCGTAATACAGTCTCAGTCTCTTCATATCCATGCTGCCGTGTCGTATTTCATATCCCATGTAGCCGATGGAATACATTGACACTGTAAAACCCACCAGCGAGACGATGAGTACCAGATATGCACTGAAAGCGTCAGCAAACAGCATATCTTTCCATGTGACAACTGTTCCTTCCCTGAAGACCCTGACCACCAGAGACGATCCCAATAGCAGCGTTACTGTTGATCCTGTCAGGTTTATGATCTCGATCTGTTTTTGCTTTTTTAAAGTGAAGCATAACAGGCTTGTAAAAACCGGCGCCAGCAGTAAATATTCGATCATTGTATCATTCCATTAATGTGGTCAACCTGTCTGTATCGATGGTCTCGAATGTCCTGTTTATCCTGAAGATCAAGACACCCATAATGAGCGCACCAACCAGGATGTCAAAAAATATACCGAGTTCTATTAACAGGGGCATCCCGTATGTAAGGGAAATTGCTCCCAGAAACAGCCCGTTCTCCATTATAAGAATACCCAGCATCTGCAATATCGCTTTTTTGCGGCTGATCATGATGAATAGCCCGATAAGGAGCAGTGACATGGAAGCGGACAGGGCATAACTGGAAAGTCCGGTATCGTGGTTGATCGAGCGTGCCAGATAATATGAAATAACTACCAGCACACCCCCTATCAAAAGAGATGGTGAAATATTAACAAATAATTCGATCTCCCTTTTTACTTTGAGCTCCCTGATGATATAAAAAAACAAATACGGGATAATGACGGCTTTAATGATCAGAGTAAGTAAAGCTACGATATAGATATCGCTCCTGCCTGTTGAATAAGCTACTATACCTGCCACGCAGGCTATCAGCAATGACTGGAACTGGAATGCACGAACACAGGTATAGAGTCGCTTCGAACCTAACACCATGAATGTGGAGACCAGGATTATTGCAATGATGGACTGCATAAGACCAGACCCGAACATAATTTCCGACATGTTATACGCCTCTCATGATAATAACAAAAACTATGGCTAAAAATGCCATCATAAGAGAGATTGACATCAGATCTGAGAGCCTGAACAATCTCCATTTTGCTGTTGTGCTCTCTACCACGGCCATGCAGACTCCCAGCACACCTACCTTGATGACGAAGAATAGCAAAGAAGCCACCATCCCTATATTCAAACCTGAAGATATGCCCCACGGGAAGAAGATGTTGGCAAGCAGCGAGAACACCAGTAACTGTTTCACCATTACCCCAAGTTCCACCATAGCCAGCTGTTTTCCAGAATATTCAAGGATCATGGCTTCATGGATCATGGTCAATTCAAGATGAGTTGCCGGGTTGTCCACCGGGATCCTGCCGGTCTCGGCTATGGCAATAATAAAAAATGCCACAAAAGCAAGCAGGTGTGAAGGTGACATAACACCAAAGCCCTGTAATGAGACTTCTGAAGAAATTAATCCCAGATTCGTGGTTCCCACATTCACTGCCACTGCAAAGATCGAAAGCATCATTGCAGGCTCCACAAGTGAAGCCACGAACATTTCACGGCTGGCACCCATACCCCCGAATGAGCTGCCTGTATCCAGTGCTGCCAGTGCAATGAAGAACCGGGCCAGTGCAAATAGGTAAACCACTGCAATCAGATCCCCGGCAAACCCAAGTGGCAACACCGTGGCATATAAAGGGATCAAAAGACCTGCTGCAAGTATGGATGCAAATGAGATCACGGGTGCTGCATGGAATAGCCATGAAGCTTTATCTGACACAACAGAGTCTTTGCGCATGAGTTTTATCAGTTCATGATAGGATTGAAATAAACCGGGGCCTTTTCGTAACGTGAAGAATGCTTTCACTTTTTTGATCAATCCGTTCAATAGCGGGGCCAGTGCCAGAATGATCAGTAACTGAAAGAGAACAATCACGAGCTGTACGATCATTTCAGAGACCACCCGCAATAATAGATATCAGAAGGAGTACCAGTACTACAAAGATATAGGCCAGGTATGCATGGATACTGCCAATCTGGATAATCTTTAGCCTCCTGGAGATCGACAGTATGAATTCTACAAGTGGATCGTATAGATATTGTTCAAATACCTGCTCGATGTGGGATTCGAACTTGAAAGAGGTCTTGAAGAACTGCGAATTCGAATATGTGGTATGGATCTCCCTGTGTGGCCTATATATATTTCCCAGCCACATCCGTATAGGTTTTGAGAAAGCTGTTGCAGTGTATTCATTCCTTGCTGTGGATTCGGGCTGGCCACATCCCCACGTTTCATATTTCGAGGTCCGGTTAGATCGTAACAGTATGATCGGTATCAGTATTAGCAAAATTATCAATAATGCAATCCATGTGGTGGAAATACTGCCACCAAATGAAGGTATAGTGGCAATGGAAAGATTAGAAGTGATCTGTGAAGCGATACTTGTGCCTATAATTGGTGCCGAGACCGAATCAAGTATTCCCACCACATAAAAGGCCGAGATTCCAAGTACGATACACATGAAGGAGAGGATTCCCATCCCTGCCAGCATGGAGATGGGTACTTCTTTTGCACTTTCGGCATGTTCGGTCCTGGGCAGCGCAAGAAAACTTATCCCAAATGCCTTGACAAAACATGCTGCAGCAAGCGCACTTGTAAGGGCAAGGGCTGCCCCACTGGAAAGAACCAGGATGGTTACCATGTTATTTGTCAGGTTTATGCTGAGCAACTGGGCATGGAACATCAGCCATTCACTGACAAAACCGTTCAAAGGAGGAAGAGCAGATATGGATACGGCACCTATGAGGAAGAACAGGGCCGTCCATGGCATCTTCTTTATAAGACCGCCCAGTGCTTCAATATCCTTTGTATGGGTTGAATATATTATCGAACCTGCTCCCAAAAACAGTAGGGATTTGAACATAGCGTGGTTTATAAGATGATAGAGTCCTGCAATTAATCCGAACGCCGCCAGATCAGGATGTCCCGAGGACATGAAGATCATGGCCAAACTCACTCCTATAAGGATGATACCAATATTCTCCACACTGTGATAAGCCAGCAGGCGCTTTATATCATGCTCCATTAGGGCATACATCACGCCCAGAAGCGATGAGATACAGGCAACTATCAGGAGAAGTACCCCCCACCATAATACATCAGCACCCAGGAAATCAAAGCAAACCCTGATCAGCATATATATTGCAGTTTTTATCATAACACCTGACATCAATGCAGACACATTGCTTGGTGCCGCCGGATGTGCATATGGGAGCCAGATATGCAGCGGTACGATCCCAGCCTTTGTCCCGAAACCGATTAAGGCGAACAGGAATACCATATCCTTGAAAGAAGAAGGCAGTAACTCACCAGCACCCTGGAATGATTCAAAATTGAAACTGCCGCTTGCACCTGCCAGGATCAGGAAGGACAGGATGATAAATCCCGTACCTATATGGGTCATTATTATGTAGATAAGACCCGCACGTCTGGTTTCTGGCTTTTCATGTTCATAGATCACAAGGAAATAGGATATGACAGACATCAATTCCCAGACAATCAGGAACATGACTGCATTACTGGCTGATACCACCAGGATCATTGAAAGAATGAACATGTTATATAACAGACCAAGGTATCCAATGTCCTTTTTCCCGAAATATTCCTTTACATAGCCGATTGAATAAATGGAGACCGCCAATGATGTGATGGAAATCACCAGAATGAAAAACGCAGACAATTTATCTATAGAAACACCGAATTTCAAAATGGAAGTTCCTGGTAGATTAAGGACAAAAGTATTGCCTAACATTACAGACCATGAAAAGATGATCCCAAAAACGGATGCAATAAATGAACTTATGAATGATGCATATGTTACAAGACGATCGTTTCTATGAAAAACGATAGACAAAGCTCCCCCAATCAAATATGTGAAAATAATCCCTAAGAACAAGAATGTAGAAACCATGAATTCTCAAAGAAATTTATTGATTCCTGTCATCAAATCAGGATATAAAATTGTAATTATGAATTGTATTGGACATTCCAGCTTTTTTTAATTATTTAACAGATTGGTCATTAAAGTTGTTTATGTATTTAAATATATCAATGGATTGGAATATTACACAAGAATTATAGTCCATTCAATCTATAACCCGTTTGCATGGATAAAGAAAAAATTAATGTTCTTACAATACCAGGCTTAAGCGTTGATATGGAAACCACTGGCGGTATGCGACTTATGGCTTCAGGACCCTTGAGCGCTGCCTGCAGGCCAGCCTTGAACCGCATCAATGACCGGCTGCGGGAAGAGAAGCCCGCCCGTGTCGATGAAGATTCGGTAATCGCATCCACGTGGCTGCCGCCCATTCCCAGCAAGGTGTTCAACAGATTGATCCGTGCTGAGGTCAGCTGTGCATTAGGTAAATACGTGCCAGAAACCGTTTCCATCGAGATCACCAGGGAATGTAAATGCAACTGTGAACACTGCACGGTCAGTGAAGGCAAGGGTGAAATGACCACTGATCAAATAAAAAGTATCATCGATCAGGCTCTGGACATGGGAGCATTCATTATTACCTTTACAGAAGGCGATCCCATGTTGCGGGACGATATCTTTGAGCTTGTGGAATATGTTGACAAAGATAAGGCCATAGTCAATCTATTCACTCCTGGTACGGAGATTACTCCTGAAAAAGCTGCCAGGCTCAAGCATGCTGGTCTTCACAACCTGCTTATCAGCATCTACAGCACTGACCCGACCAAACACGACGAGACCAGGCGGCTGGAAGGTGCTTATAAAAAGGCAGTGGATGCCATTAAAATGGGAGTGGATGCCGGCTTGCTGGTTACCATGACCACCCATATCTCACCCGAGCGCATGTTCGAACTGCCCGGTTTATACGATCTGGCTGGCCGGTTAGGAGTTCATGAATTCAGTATCTGGGAGAGCGTCGCCAAGCGCCCGGGTGATAGGGTGATATCTGTTGATGAAAGAAAAGTAATTTTAGATATGCATAAAACCCTTAACCAGCCGGGGCCTGGTCCCAGGGTATTTACCAATTCCTTCTTTGAAGGTGAGATGCTGGGATGTATGGCAGGCAGGCGCTGGGCTCATGTATGCGTGGATGGTTCTGTCAAAGCATGCCCCTATATGCCATTTGATTTCGGGAATGTGTTGGATGGAAAAGAACTTGAGGGCGCCTGGAAGACTATCAGGTCCTTAAAAGATTTTAAAGGCCGCAGGAATCTATGTATGATGCAGGACCCGCAATTCCTTATAAATCTTGAGAAGATACCAGAAGGTGCTGGTTCGAAATATAGTCATAAGGACATTTTGCAATAATTTCGGCTTGACCAAACGTATAAGATTTATGTTTTTTCAATATTATTCTGGAGGAATAGGAGCCATTTTGGATTTGTGTCGATTATTTTCGATACGTTTTATAAGACTATTTATTACTTCTACTTCGATACCATAACGGTTTATTACATATTCCTTAGATGCATTTTTATCCAGCAATTCTGAGAACACATTATCGATCTGTTCATAACTCAAACCCAGTTCATTCTCGTCTGTCTGGCCCGCCCAGAGACCTGCTGAAGGAGGTTTATCAATGATATGTTTCGGCACCTTAAGATAATCTGCCATTTTTCTGACCTGAGTCTTGTACAGGTTGCCCATTGGTTCAATGTCCACACCTCCGTCTCCGAATTTCGTGAAATATCCTAACAAAAGTTCGGTCCTGTTACTTGTCCCGACAACCATGCATTTCATAATATTGGCATAATAATAAAGTATACACATCCTTATCCTTGCTTTCAGATTTCCGGTAGCAACGATCTCTGAATCTAGCACTTCCGGTATTGAATATAAAAATGAATCCAGAATATTTGCTATTTCCACCACAGAATATTCAATACGCAGGATATCTCCAACTTCTGTAGCATCAAGTATATCGTGGGCAGTAGTTGAGCTTTTTTCAGGCATAATCACGCCCAGCACATTTTCTCTACCAAGCGCTTTTACAGTCAAGTAAGTGGTGAGTGTTGAATCAATGCCGCCGCTCATCCCGATCACAGCACCTTTGGTGCCTGATTGCTTTGAATAGGATCTAATAAAATGAGTGATTTTCTTACAGGTTTTTTCAGGATCAAAATCTGACATATTATCTCAAAATATGTTTCAATAATATATATTATTTATATATCTTTCATCATTGCAATTTCGTCACAATCAGGGAAACGTGTACATTTAATACACATACTCCACAGCTTGTGGGGAAGTGATGATTTATCTACTATCTTAAATCCATGAAGTGCAAAAAATTCGTTAGCATAAGTAAGTGTTACCACATGCTTTAAACCTAATTCCGATGCCTCTTTCATACAGGCTTCAAATATTTTTGTGCCGTGTCCTTTCCTTAGTTCTTCTGGTGTTACTGCGAGGGATAAGATCTCACCATAATATTCCCATGTAACATGGAGGGCACCGCAGGCAATGACCTTCCCATCGTTTTCTATTACATAGAAGTCCCTGATATTTTCGTAAATTTCACCTATGGCTCTGGGAAGCATGATCTCTTTTAGAGCATAAATATTAATGAGCTGCCGTATCTGCGGCACGTCCTCAACTCTGGCCTTTCTTAACAAGAATATTTATCCTCCTACAAATTTTAATTTAATATTTGTTGTTATTTTCAAGCTGATATTTCACATTCCGGGCATATTGAATCACATCACGCTTCAATCTTTCTTCAATAAAAGAAATCAAGGATAGCAAAAATATACTTTTAGGCTCTAATTCTAACCTGTAGTAAACCTGTGTAATGGAACTGGAATTCTCTTTCAGGTTAATTTGACCGCTCATCTTAATGCCTTTTGCTTTCCCCTCCCACGTTCCATAGTAAGGTGGATCTACTTCCACGTTTCTACTTTGCATCTCGACCCGTTTTATAAACGGACCGAACTGCATCTCCATTATCCATAAAGTAGTATCCGGACCTGTTACTTCACATGACAGCAATCCGGGGATACAGTGGGTATGCTTCCCGGGATTACTCATGACACCCCATACCTTTTCTATGGGTGCATTAACTTCAAATTCAATGTGTGATTCAGGCATACAAATCTACTTTTGGCTAATTACGTACTGTTAAGTTCAGAAATTATGTATTCTTAATCTTTTTTTTATAAGGCAAGTATGTTTCGGCGTGTTAGGAAGTAGAGAATGATTATAATCAATATTATGTTATTCTATCATAATAGCGGGTTTCCCTGGTAAAGCGTTAGCTGCCTTCTTCTCCCGGGAATCCTCTTCAATATTAAATTCTACCAGACAACCGAACCAGGATTCCAGGATCGATGAAGCATTATTTAAGAAAATGTATTCGTCCTGCTGCGACATTTCAACTGACGGGGCCAATGCAGGATCATTCATATATTTGCCTAGAATCTGGTTCACCTGTTTACCATAACGCTTTAAATCAGTTCCCATTATGGCTTTCATTATCTGACCCCTGTCCTTCGTTTGGGCAAACTCCTGCTTGAAAAGTTCTGCCAATTCGAATTTCCAGCTGGCTGCGTTGAATATTCCAATCCTTTGAGGAGATGTTATCCTGGCGATCTTGAGGATCTCCCTGATGTCTTCTGCAAGGTCATGAAGCATATTCCACTTGAACTCGTCTAATGGATTTACCACCGATTCATCGTATGAAGGCCACCGTGTATTACCAATAAAATCAACATGCCCCATTGTCTCCCAAACCTCTTCACACAGGTGTGGTGTCACAGGACTAAGTACAATGGTTGCGATCATTCTGGCATTATCGAAGATATCCATATTAACCGGATGCTCCTTATAAGCTGATATCTCATCGATCAGGGCCATTACATTGTTTATGGCATCTTTGAGCTTTAATTCTTCATAGCTCGAGGTAACGTTCTTAATAGTTTTTTGGGTGAAGAATCTAAGGTAATTGTCCCTGGCATCCACCTCGTCTTTGACTTCCTCAGGTGATTCAATCAGGACTCTATAGACTTTTTCCAGGAATTTGTAAACGCTTTCGATACCATAATCTGACCATTCCAGTTCCCTTTCGGGATTTGAGCCGAACAGGATAAAGAAACGTGAAGCATCAACTCCATAATTGTTCATCAACATCTGGGGGTCCACTACATTGCCCAGGCTCTTGGACATCTTTGCGCTCTTCATGACAATTTTGCTATCACACGCAATACATGAATCCTCCTGATAATCACCTGGAGGCAGGAACCTGCAACAGACATCACAATATGAAGCTTCTTTATTTACCATACCCTGGCACAGCAGCCTGCTGAAGGGCTCGTCTATATCGGTCAGCCCGATGTCCCTTAGGGCTTTTGTAAAGAACCTGGCATACAACAGATGAAGAATGGCATGTTCGATACCACCAATATACTGGTCCACCGGCATCCAGTATTCGGCCGAATCCTTTTCGAATGGCACGTCCTGGGTGTGGGGACTGCAGTATTTGAAGAAATACCATGATGAATCCACGAAAGTGTCCATGGTATCTGTCTCCCTGCGAGCCGGGGCACCGCAGGTGGGGCAGGTAGTATTAACAAAACTCTCAGAAGTTTCAAGCGGATTACCACTACCTGTAAATTCCACATCCTTTGGCAGTTTAACAGGCAGATCTTGTATTTGAACAGGTACAATACCACAGCTTTCGCAATATATTATGGGAATGGGGGTGCCCCAGAATCGCTGCCTGGATATGAGCCAATCCCTCAATTTGTAATTGACCATACGCTTGCCCAATTTCATTTCTTCCAGTTTCTTGCTGATCGAGACAATGGCTTCCTGGTTTTCCATACCATCGAATTCACTGCTGTGCACTAGTACACCGTCATCTACGAAAGCTTCAGTCATTTCAGAAGCAATAAGCTCCTGATCCCGGGGCCGGATCACAACTTTTATTGGAATATCATGTACCCTGGCAAATTCAAAATCCCTCTGGTCATGGGCAGGGACTGCCATCACTGCTCCGGCTCCGTATTCATATATCACAAAATTGCCAATATAGACAGGGATCTGATCGCCAGTTAATGGATTTACTGCATATTTTCCTATGAAAAGCCCTTTCTTCTCTTTATCCACTGCAGTACGCTGGAACTTATCCATCTGCTGCACTTCTGAGAGGAATTGTTCAAAGGGTGTCTGGTACTCAGTACCTTCCACCCATTCCCTGACCAGGGGATGTTCGGGGGCAAATACCATGAACGTGACCCCGAATACGGTATCAGGTCTGGTAGTAAATATGGGGATGAGCTCACCGGTTTTGGCTATCTTGAACTGGATGATGGTACCTTCGCTGCGACCGATCCAGTTGCGCTGCATTATTTTAACAGATTCCGGCCAGTCCAGGCAGTCCAGGCTTGAAAGCAGTTCATCAGCATAGTTCCGGATCTTGAAGAACCACTGTTTCAATTCCCGCTGTTCCACCTTGGATGAGCAGCGCCAGCACCTGTTATTTATTACTTGCTCGTTGGCCAGCACAGTGCCGCAGTCAGGACACCAGTTGATCAATGCATTTTGCCTGTATGTGAGACCTTTTTCTAAGAATTTTAAGAATATCCACTGGTTCCACTTATAATAATCTTCATCAAGGCTCTGGATCTGCCGTGACCAGTCATAGGACAGACCCATCTTCTGCTGCTGTTGCTTGATGCTTTCAATGTTGCTGCGGGTCCAGGTCTCGGGATCGATCTTCTGTTTTATTGCCGCATTCTCGGCAGGCAGTCCGAAAGCATCATATCCCATTGGGTAAAGTACGTTGAAACCCTGCATACGCTTGTGTCTGGCTATGCTGTCCCCGATGGCATAGTTGCGCAGATGTCCCATGTGCAGCGCTGCAGAAGGGTAGGGATACATCTCCAGACAATAGTATTTTGGTTTTGACGGGTCCTGGGTGACCTTGAACACTTCAGCTTCTTCCCAGCGGCGCTGCCATTTGGGCTCGATCTCCTTTGGGTGATAATTGGAATCCATTGATGTTAGCTCCATTGATTAGAGATAGTGGTGTAATATAACTATATAAGCATCATATTTTCTGAATTAAAGGCTTAAATAGAGTACAAAGTTATATAAAAGTTAAGCAATTGACCATAA
>JACUTQ010000021.1 GCA_014859725.1 Methanosarcinales archaeon
TAAGTCCTTTGGCAGTCCCTTATGTCCCAATCCCAACAGCAGAAGGTACGACCTGCCTTTTGTTATATCCTTTGCTAAAGCCGCTGGCGTAACAGATTTCTTCGGGTCGGGATTGGAAGTGGTAACTACAGGTATCCCGAACTGGGGCTGGAATCCCTTTTTTGGGAGATCGAACACAAAGAAGCGGTTTTGTTCAAGCATCTCCTTCAGGTATAGCCCTGATCTTCCTATGGTGGTCTTATCTGCCACGAAACTGCACAGTTCCTCTGCATCCATCTTGAATGGGAAATCGAACAGTGCCAGTGCGAACCCGAAACTGTATGCAATAGGCGCTGCCCTTGCAATGGAGCGGTAATGGGCATCCAGTAGCTTGATCTTATCGTAAGTGTTCACCAGTCCCAATGTCAGCATAATCTTAACTCCAGCAACATGGGAACCTGAAGGCACACATCCATTTTATCACACTCAGCGCAGTCCTGCCAGATCACTGGTTTTTGTGAATAATCCAAAACCGTAAATCCCATTTTCTCGAAAAAACGTCCTGATGTAGTCCTGACATATAACCGCTCGGTCATTCTTTCAGCCCCAGCCTTCAAATATTCGAACAACATGCGACCAATACCTTTGTTCTTCCATCCAGGCAGTACTGCAAGAGACCTCAATTCAATTATTTGCTGACTGGTATCCAGATATCCACAGCCCACTATCTTTCTTCCATCATCTGCCACAATGAACTGGTCAATATTCTCATCTACAAGTTCGGTCTCAAGTATATACTGTGATAAGATCCTTTTAATGGATGGAATATCATCAACTGAAGCACTGCGTATACTGATAGTCACGTACCTATCTTATGAGGTTATTTATTATAAAAACAAGGACGGTTTTTTTACCGTCCTAAAAAATCTATTCGCCGGATTATTCTTCAGAAGAAGATTCATCTATCTGTTTTTTGAAAACATGTGTGCCTTCCTTTTCATCTGAAAAAGTCTTTTCTTTAAAAGATTCTCCAGCTTTTAAGGTTTCTGCAGTTTCCTTTTCCAGTGCCTTCTCGATCTTCTCAATTTCCTTTCTCAACTCATCAGGATTAGGTATCCTGCCAAGCACATCATCGGCTTTGCCCACAATACTTTCCACGTCAATTGCATCACCCACTTCTGGCACACCTGTGGAGGCACCAAGATACTGTCCAACCTGGTTAAGCATCTGTGATATTTCCATTGGGAAAATGATCTTTGTGGCCTGACCGGCTGCCATTTCCTTCATCATGTTCATGCTGAGCACTGAAATTGCTTTTTTATCCAGCGGTGCAGCACCCAGGCTGAGAACCCTCAGACCCTGTGCTTCTCCCTGCGCCATTAATATTCTGGAGACCCGTTCACCTTCGGCTTCCAGGATCTTGGACTGCCTTACACCTTCCGAATTCAATATCCGTGCCTGTTTTGCACCTTCGGCTTCCAGGATAGCTGCCCTTTTGTTTCCATCCGCTGTGAGGATGGCAGCCCTTCTCTTTCTTTCAGCAGATGTCTGTTCTTCCATGGCCGATTTTACTGCTTCGACCGGGTCTACTTCCCTGATCTCTACAGCTTCAACTTTAACACCCCAGGCATCAGTAGCCTCATCCAGGATGTCCCTGAGCTTGGTGTTGATGAAATCCCGGTTATACAGAATCTCATCCAGTTCCATATCACCCACTACAGATCTCAGGGTGGTCTGGGCCAGACTTACAGTGGCAATATGGTAATTAACAACTTCAAAATATGCTTTTTCAGGATCAATCACCCTGATATAAACAATTGCGTCCACATTAGTTGGGCTGTTATCTTTGGTTATTACTTCCTGCCTGGGTACATCCAGCACCTGTGTCCTGAGGTCCAGGCGTATCACTTCACTGATCAGCGGGTATACCCAGTTGAACCCTGGATTCAGTCGTCTTTTATACCGACCCAGTACGATCCACAGGGCCTGTTCATAAGGCTGGATGATCGTAACACCAGTTATAAATATCAGAATCAATGCTATAGTAATTATCAATCCCAGACCCAGACCTATTTCTACCATATTTTATCCTCCTATCTTCTCATCTTCAAGGCTTTGTATCATGTTTTCTATTATTTATTATTCATTCAATTCAATAACCTTTACATGGACTCCTTCTGATTGAACGACTTCGATTTTCCTGCCTTTGGGTATTGCGGTATTGGATGTAGCACTCCATATCTGGCTGATGATCCTGACTTTTCCATTAATGGAACCGGGTTCAATATCCGTGACCACTATTCCGGTCCGGCCAACTAATGAGTCCATACTTGTGGAGCTGGGTTTTTGTACAGGAGCTATCTTGCGGTACAACAATATGGTGCCTACGCCTGCTACAAATGCTGTTGCCACCATTATGATAGCAAGCCACTGTTCACTCATATCGGGAAGAATGATCAATATTGATCCCAACACCAATAATAAGGTGCCTGGTACTGCAATAAAGAAACCCGGATGCATTGATTCTGCAACTAACAAACCAATCCCGAATATTAACATTACCAAGCCGATTTCTACTGCAACCATTGCTATTTCCCAGTAACAGTTATCTTGTAAAGTATATCTATTTTTTTGTTATGTCAGTACTTCCGAAATGGCCTAAATATAATTATGATGCTAAGTGGTTTTCATTCGGAACTACGTATTAGCAGAAATAATTTCACAATTGAATGTCCCATAATTTATCTCCCACCATGTGTAATGTCTTGATGACCTTTCCACCATCCCCCATTAATTGATCTGCGTCTACTAATGCGCGGCCGATGGCTAAAGGTTTACCGTGGTTTTCTTCCACAACAATAACATTATCGCCTTTTTTGATATCAGGATCAACAGATACGATCCCCGGTTTCATAACATCAGCTCCCTTTACTACAAAAGGTATTGCACCTGCATCTACAGTAACCAATTTTTGTTTAGGTTTTAATTCCAATGCTCCTCTTACAGTAAAGAATGGAACCCCATCTGTTATTAAAAACATAGGCTGTCCATCAACCAGCAGCAATTCATATTCATCAACAGTGGCCAGTTCAAGCCGTTTTTTGGAAAGCGCATCACCAGTTTCTTCAGATATCGACCTGATCTTATTGATCATTTCTTTATACTGGCTTTTCCTGAGTTGGTGCCTGGATTTCAGTTTCAATTTTTTCATTCCATTTATTCGATAAATATAAGTATCCTTATTACTACTTTGAAGTTGTATTCATGGTTTAACATTTAAGTTTTTACCATTATATTATAATCTGCTGGTATCTATAAATAGATTATAATTTACTTAACTAATAAATTCATAATATAAGGAGAAGAAGATATGGGAAATAGACCGTTGGACGTTCTAAACAATGCCTTGGGCAAACCTGTGATCATAAAATTAAAAGGAGACCGCAGTTTCAGGGGAACCTTAGAAGGTTATGATATCCACATGAATCTGGTATTAAATGATGCTGAAGAACTTTCAAACGGTGAAAGTGTAAAGAAACCCGGGACTGTTGTAGTTAGGGGAGACAACGTAGTCTATATATCACCTTAAACCATACTAGGCTCCAAAATAATTATTTAGTTTAAGTATTTATACTCAGCAGACTTTTAAATAGAAAAAAATTAATGATTATCATCTCGGTGAAAGAAATATGTCAAAAGGAACTCCATCACAAGGAAAAAGACAGAAACGTACACATTTAAAATGCAGGCGGTGCGGCAGTGTTTCATTAAACATTCACAGTAAGATGTGCACTTCATGTGGATTTGGAAAAAGCCCACGCCTGAGAAGTTATAAATGGCAGAGAAAATCAGGTCTGAACGGCGCATAATACTTAATTATTTTAGGTGAGCCTTATTGCACGAAGCGTGCGGAGTAGTTGGCCTGGTTTTACATAACCAGGAATCAGAACAGGCTGCCCTTCCAATATACTACGCATTATACGCTCTCCAGCACCGTGGACAGGAGTCAACAGGTATCACCGTTCATGATGGCAAGAAGGCCCATACCTTAAAAGGTATGGGGCTTGTGTCAGATGTTTTTAAGAAATATAACCTCTCAGACCTGAAAGGTTTTATTGGTATAGGGCATGTCAGGTATTCCACTACTGGCGGCTCGACGCCGGAGAATATTCAGCCTTTGATTGTGAATTATCGGGATGGAAAACTTGCTATTGGCCACAATGGCAACCTGGTGAACAGCGCTGAGCTGCGAGCCGAGTTCGAAGCGGATGGTCAGGTATTCCTTACCTCTTCAGATACAGAGGTCATTGCACATTTATTAGTAAAGGAACTTTTAAAACATGATATTATAGGTGCTGTAAAAGTATTGATGAAAAGATTGGTGGGTTCATACAGTCTTACCATCCTTATAGATGACACTTTAGTAGTCGTCCGTGATCCCCTGGGCTTTAAACCGTTGTGCTTTGGTGAATTCGGGGGAGGATACGTGGTTGGGAGTGAAAGTGTTGCCATCGACACCCTGGGAGGCAAACTTATTCGGGATGTGCACCCTGGTGAGGTAATCATCTTCAAGGACGGCACGTATAAAAGTTACCAGTTGTCAAAGACCAAGAACACTGCACACTGTGTATTCGAATATATTTATTTTGCCAGGCCAGATTCCTTTATGGATGGACAGCTTGTATACCAGACCAGAATACGCATTGGTGAGAAATTACTGGAAGAACATCCTGTGGAAGCCGATGTAATATCACCAGTCCCTGACAGTGGAATTACTTTTGCAATCGGTTATAGTAAAAAATCAAATGTCGATTACATAGAAGGTTTAATGAAAAACAGGTATATCGGACGAACCTTTATCATGCCAGGACAGGAACTGCGTGAAACAGCTGTCAGGTTGAAACTCAATACAATTCAGCAGAACCTGGAAAACAAAAAGGTCATCCTGATGGATGACAGTATTGTCAGGGGTACTACGTCCCGCAGGATCGTGGACATGGTGCGAAAGGCTGGCGCCCGGGAAGTGCATATGCGTATCGGCAGCCCTGCAATAATATCACCTTGCTATTTAGGCATAGATATGGCCTCCAGGGAAGAACTGGTGTCAGCATATAAGACAGTGGCAGGTGTGGAAGCCCTCATCAATGCCGACAGTCTGGGGTATGTCAGTGTTGAAGGACTTGTTGAAGCAGTGGGGATACCCGAGGACGACCTGTGTTTGGGTTGTTTTACAGGTGTATACCCTATAGAGATCCCTGGTGAGAAATGCAAGAGGCACCAGATGACCCTGAATCAATTTGATCATTAATTTTTATCAGGCTTTCGTCTTCTGGAACAAATAACCACCCATACTTATGGTTGCCATTGCAAAAATAGTAATTACTGCAATGCAGATAGTAATGGGTATTTCGGTCTCTCCAATTAAGGTATAGCGTAGTGCCATGATACCGTAGGTCAGGGGGTCAAGATATACGAGGGTCTTAAGCCATGACGGCAGATCGCCGATCTTGAAGAATGCACCACTGAGCAGCAGCACCGGCATGGTGATAAAGGTCATTATCATCTGGAAACCTTCATGACTCTCTATCAAGGAAGCAAGGGCAATGCCCAGACCGATGAATCCCAGTCCTATAAGAAGCATGACACCTACACTGGCTGCCATCCCCAGATAGGATCGGTATTCCACACCCAGACCGAAGCCGGCTATCAGCATGATCATTGTACCCTGTATCATAGCAGTGATCACTCCACCTATGGCTTTTCCCAATGCCACAAAGAACCTGGGTACAGGGGCTATTAGTATCTCTTTGAGAAATCCGAATTCCCGGTCCCATATAATGGATACGCCACCGGTAAGGGATGAGAATAATATAGACATCCCGATAATACCGGGTGCCAGGAAACTGTTATCAGTCTGTCCTCCTCCCCGCATCTGGAACGACGAGTTGAATGCAGAACCCAGGATGATCAGAAAGAACAGGGGTGTTGCCAGTGACCCAATGATCCGGCTTTTGGACCTGCGGAAACGTATCATTTCACGCAGCCACAAAGTGTAGACCGTATTCAATGCAGTAAAAGTAGTATTGTTGGAGGGTTCTTGAACCAATTCACCGCCTCCTGGCCTGGAGTTTGAATGTTATCCGATCAACATTGCTGCTCTCTTCTTCCCTTATAGCCCGGCCGGTATTGGCCAGGAACACATCATCCAGGGTTGGCCTGTGAAGATCAACTGATCGGATATTTATTCCGGCCCTGGAGGCAATTGTAAGAAGATGGGGTATCTGGTGGGTCCCATCCTTGATTGTAATAAAAACACAGGTGTTCTTCACGGTAACATTGCTTGTACTGCCGTTGGTATTGTACAGCTTGCATAATTCAGAGGCCTTTTCATCATCCTCAACGCTTAAAATGATCACATCTCCTCCCAGAGCATCTTTTAGCTTCTCAGTTGTATCCAGGGCAGCGATTCGTCCGTGATCGATTATTGCGATGCGGTCACACAGGTGATCTGCCTCTTCCATGTAATGGGTTGTCAGCATGATAGTAACATTCTCTTCCTGGTTCAATCGGCGAATATAGTCCCAGATATGGTTGCGTGTTTGTGGGTCCAGACCAAGGGTCGGTTCATCCAGGAACAGGACCTTGGGATGGTGCATCAAGCCCCTGGCGATCTCCAGGCGCCTCATCATCCCACCGCTATATGTTTTTACTATTACATCCGCTTTGTCTCCCAGCTCCACCAGTTCCATTACCTCATGTATCCGCTGTTTACGAATATTTTTTGGCAGGCCATACAGCCGCCCGTGCAGATCCAGGTTCTCCCATCCGGTGAGTCTATCATCCAGGGTCGTACCTTGAAATACCACGCCTATGTTCTGTCTTACCTTTGAGGATTGTTTTACCACATCTATCCCCCATACTTCTGCACTGCCGTGGGTTGGTGGGATCATAGTGGAGAGCATATTTATCAATGTAGTCTTGCCGGCACCGTTGGGTCCCAGCAGACCGAAAAGTTCTCCTTGTTCGACCGCTATGCTGATATTGTCCACTGCTATTAATTCATCGAATTTTCGCGTCAGGTTGAAAGTCTCAATGGCAGTGGAATTCATGAGGGTACATTATTTTCGAAGTATAAAAAGGATGAACTAAAATGTTAATGTAAAATAGTATATGTATAATTTAATATATTATATAATAATATTTAATTCATAAATTTTTCTAACCTAAAGAGGATGGCAAATATGAACGACGAGAAATTAATTGCACATGTAAAAGAACGTCTTGAAAATGGACGAATGCCAGAAGCAATAAAGGACGCTGCATTAATGGATTCCCTTATCACACAAGAAGATCTTGAATATTATATTAATCAATACCTTCAAAAAGGATGGATTTCCAAAGCCATTAAAGGGGCAAAAGCTGCTGGAATAGACATTCCTGAAGAGACACTAATGGATTATATTGACAAATATCTGGAAGAAGAAATGATCTATTCTGCTATTGAAGGTGCTAGAGTTCTGGGTATTTCGCTTTCAAAAGACAGACTTATAGAAACCGGGAGAAAATGTCTTCTGAAGGGAAAGCTCCACCATGCGGTGGAAGCCTACAGATTATCAGGTTCACAACTACCTGAAGAAGAGCTGGTAATATGCGGAAATTACTGTTTACACAAGGGGCAGCTCAGCACAGGTCTGGAAGCTTACAAGTTAGCAGGTAGGGCATTGCCTGAAGATGATCTTGTTATCTGTGGTGAAAAATGTCTGGAAGAGGGTATTATCAATCGTGCCTTGGAAGCATTCGAATTGGCTGATAAGATTCCCAAAAAAGAAAAACTTCAAGAATGTGCTGCCAAATGTCTGGGAGAAGAACGACATGATGAAGCAAGAAAGACCTTAGTGACGCTTAATAATCTGTATCCTGTCCATTAATTCAGGAAATACGAATTCATGTTTGTCATCATGCCACCACTGCCCGATAGGGCAGCAAAGCAGGCAGCCAACCTAGAGCCTTTATTTTGAGCCAAGCAGCTTAATAAGCAACGCTTTCTGGGCATGCAGCCGATTCTCAGCTTCATCCAGGATTGCAGAATGAGGTCCGGTAAGTACTTCGCTTGTGATCTCTTCACCACGGTGAGCAGGGAGGCAGTGAAGCACCATACAATCATCCTTGGCAATATTTACTAATTCCTCATTGATCTGATAATCTTTCAAATCCAGCAATCTCTGCTTTCTCTCATCATCGTCGCCCATGGATACCCATACATCTGTATATAGAACATCTGCATTCTCTGCTGCATCCTCCGGTCTTCGCACGATCTTGACATTTCCACCCATATCCCTCCCCTTTTGAACAATATCAACATCTGGTTCATACCCTTCAGGACATGCAACATTGATCTCCATCCCTGTAATTGCTGCTGCTAATATAGCAGAATTGCATACATTATTCCCGTCACCGATCCAGGCCAGCTTCAAGCCTTCGAACTTCCCCATATATTCCCGTATTGTCTGAAGGTCGGCAAGCAGCTGGCAGGGATGCTCGATATCAGACAGCCCGTTTATCACAGGTACCGATGCATATTGGACCATTTCTTCCAGGGTCTTATGACTGTTCACCCTTGCCATTATGGCATGCACATACCTGGACATAACCTGGGCTGTATCTCCAACAGTCTCGCCGCGTCCCAACTGGAGGTCCCGGTAATTAAGATACAATGCATGACCTCCCAGCTCCGCCATTGCAACTTCAAAAGAGAGTCGGGTCCTGGTTGATGATTTTTCAAAAACCATTGCCAAACTCTTGCTCTTAAGCATTTCAACAACCATACCCTTGGCTCTTTTGGCTTTAAGGTCATCTGCCATATCAAGCAGTTCATTGATCTCATCACAGGACAGATCACTAATGGATAATATATTTGCCAAAAATCTTACCTCCAGTATTACCCAACTGTCTTAGACAGCAGGTCTATTTATCATTATCCCCGCGCAGGGCTTTCATGTGGTCTATACGTTTTTGTATCAATTCCTGTTTGCCTATATCATGCCTGCACTCCAGGGGACCTGAAATATTAGCTAATGCCGTCTCAGCAATCTGTTCTGCCTCTGTTATGGTCCCGGCCATCCCTACTACAGCAACTGCCCGTGACCCTGTGGTATACACCACAGCTTCTTTTTCGTAGACGCTGGAATAAAACAGAATTGCACTGCCAGTATCACCCACATTAATAGGCGCATCTTTGGTCGGGTTCTCAGGATAGCCTGCAGGCACCGCGTACTTACATACAGTCGCCATGTTTGAAAACCGGACATCAAGGTTATCAAGTGAACCCGCGGTCACTGCTTCAGCAATATCAATAAAATCAGTCTCAAGCAGTGGCAATACATTCATTGCTTCCGGGTCTCCGAACCGGGCATTGAATTCAATTACCCTGATACCTTTGGCGGTCAGTATGAACTGACCGTACAGTATGCCGTGGAACTCTTCACCAGTATCTTCTTTTACCTTGAGAATGACATCCTGCATGATCCCTTTTGCTTCTGAATAATCCTGCTTGTTCATGAAAGGCAAAAGAGGTCCCGCATCATTATAAGACCCCATACCACCAGTATTTGGCCCCAGGTCTCCATCATATGCCCGTTTGTGGTCCTGGACAGATGGTGCAAAGGCCAGATGCGTGCCATCCACAAATGCCTGGACAGTAACTTCCTCACCCTTCAGATTC
Source organism: Methanosarcinales archaeon (assembly GCA_014859725.1). Taxonomy (NCBI): domain Archaea; kingdom Methanobacteriati; phylum Methanobacteriota; class Methanomicrobia; order Methanosarcinales; species Methanosarcinales archaeon. The sequence continues at coordinate 9,701 of JACUTQ010000021.1, forward strand.
TCTTCAATAACAACAATATCGTTCTTTAACAGTTCACTCACATATGCTTTGGCTGCATCAACATCAGGTAGCTGGTCGCCCATGACCTTAACTCCTTTTCCGCCTGTCAGACCAGCCGGTTTTACTGCCACATCCCCCAGTTCATCCACATATTTATGGGCAGCTTGCTCCTGTTTTAGATCAAACACCTGGAAATCAGGCAGACCTGTAATATGGTATTTCTGCATGAATTTACGGGTCCATGCCTTATCGAATTCTAATTTGGCAACAGCTTTTTTTGGTCCCACCGAAGGTATGCCAAACGTCTCAAGCGCATCGGCCACTCCGGCAGCAAGTGCTGATTCAGGGCCAATTACAGCAATGTCAATTTCTTTTTTCTTGGCATATTCTGATATTGCATCAACGTTTGTTTCAGAACTGATAAGAAAGTCCTCGCATAACGCTGCTATTCCAGGGTTCTTCTTTGACATTACAGCATAGAGTTGATGTTCGCGCCTACTTTTTGAGATAGCATAGGCAATGGCGTGTTCCCGTCCCCCTCCACCGACCAATAATATCTTTATCATAATAAATCCTCATTTAATGTTATAAATTATAAGGTAGATTCCAATTCATAATATATAATAATAAGATTATGGTTTGTATCTGCAATAGATTTGGAGACAAAATCATCTTCTTTTGTAAAGGTTTATTATACGTTACGTTTCATATGGGTATATTTACCATTCGGAGGGTAATGAAAGGATGGAAACAAGAGATATTATTTATTCAATTGTAATGATTATATCGTCCTTTGTATTGACGTACAAATGGATGACAAGATTTGCCTCCGCAGACCATACTGCAGATGCCGTTGTAGTGCTTGCTGCCATGGTATTAATAAGTTCGCTTGCGTTAATGATACTCTCGATAGATACGAGGCTAAGAAGAATGGAAGAAACATTGGAATCCAAGGAACGGGCATTGCGAATCAACATTCAAAGCGTTGAAGATAATCTAGATCGAAAACTCAATGCTGTACTCAACAAAACCAACAGCAATATGGATGAAATGTCAAAAAGGATGTATAGATAGAAATTAAGTGATTCTAATAAATCAGATTAAAATTAGGACATAATTCAATCTATAAAAGCATTTTGCAGTATTTTTTCGGCCTGATCGATGGCCCTGGAAGCATCTTCCAGATTTGAGACCCTTCTTATATCAACGCGGCCCTTTTTATATATCATAATCTGCCAGTCATCAAGTCTGAACCTGGCCACACCCAGTCGTGTCGAACAACGCATTTCAGGAACCGCCCATTCAGCTAGAATGGTGCATACCCTTTCCATATCAAGGCCACGGCCAAAGTTTGATTCCGCAATGAAAAGCTTAGGGTCCTCTATACAGGGTCTGGATATATGGATTTCTCTTCCAGTAATCATACCGACTTATATGGGGCGACAGTTATATTACAATTAGGGATAAAAGCTAAATTATATTATATAGATGTTAAAATGTAAAAAGAGGATGGATAATAATGATAACATCAAGTGGTTTGTTGATTCTGGTAGTCGCCATTGCTGCATTTATAGCTGTAGTATATTTCATGAAAGTGGTCAAGTACCTCATTGTGAATTCAATTATAGGATTGATATTATTATTTGTGTCGAAATTCGTAATAGGAGCCCTTGATCTCGGGTTTAATATTGATATTAACCTGGTAGCAATATTGATATGTGCTATTGGTGGAGTTCCGGGAGTAATAATAGTCATTTTACTTGGCTTTTTGGGTATACCTCTGGCATGAAAATAAAAAAAAAGCAAAAAGCAGGAGTAATTCTCCTGCCTATACCAATTTCGGAGAATAATATTTCTTAATCACAGTACCGCATTTCTTACAGGATATTATCAACCAATCTCCTATTTGCTCATTATCAAAATTCTCAAATATTGATGCTTCGCAGGTCGGACATACATAATATTGCTTGAAATAGTAGTTGTAAAACTCTGGTGTAGATTTTAGCCAATCAAGAGTTTTTAACATCATTTCAAGGTATCGCTGGTTGGGTTTGTTCTCTTCAAGCTTGCTTCGAAGACGATCGCCCACCTGTTGTATCTGGCGTTTTGTACCCTGCTGAATCTTCTTGTAATCTGAAATATAATTACTGCTTTTTTCGAGATACTTCAGATAGTTTTTATGAGTATCATTCCCTTTTTGCCTGATCGTCCTAAGGAAATATTCGCTCATAAGGTCTTCCAGCAGGTCGCTACATGTGGTGCAAATGTTATATTCTGGGAAATGCTTTGAATCCTGAAGTTCACCACAGACCACACAGGTTTCCATATGCCTCACCTCCTAATCGATATTTAAAGGAATAGTAGCTTCCCTGGTGAACATTATTGGGAATACATTAATAACTGCCAGCAGATCGCCTTTTTTGACATCTCCTGAATCGATTCCTAAAATATAAGCTGTTTCTACAACCCTATCGTATTCAACAGGAGCTGAACATCCACCTTTGCCCCCCAGTTTCAATACCGATGCATGTGCATGGTGATTGAAGGCACAGGGCATGGCAAGTGTATCTCTTTGCAGGATAATTGGTTTTATCTTTATCTTTTCAAACTTTCCATTACCAATTGTCATACTTTCATCTGCAATTACCATTTCCCACTTAGCTCTTGTGGCTATGGTGAATTCATATGTCGATGCCTGGACTTTCCTAGACCGGACGTGGTCTTTTTCTTTTGAAATTATATTTACAATTTCTGGCATTGTATTTCACCTTGAGTACAATAACACGTCAATCTATATATAGTTTATCACGTTTAATCATTATAATAGTTCATAAATTAATCACCGATTTATCAGACTCTTTCGAGAATGATCAGACTGTTTGAGTATTTGGTATTGAAATGCTGCAATTTCAATTATTTTTTTCATAGTTCCAGTAATTTATAGAATTCTTCCCAATTAAGTTCAGTAGCCAGGCATCCCGACGTTTCAAGTTCCATACCTACTCCCACAACTCCGATGTTGGAACACATATCCAGACCGTTCTTAACTTCAAACTTGCATCCAATACCAATAATGCCTTTTGGGCGATATTTTTTCACCATTCTCTTGATGAAACTGGAACCAGGTACAATGAAAACCTTATATCCGAGATCTTCCGCTTTTTCTTTGGCATTTCCAATTTCACACCTGCCGCAGTTTATACACTGGAGACCTTCGGGACCTAATTTTGATGGGCATTCAATGCTTCTCAGGCATTGGGGGAAAAATATTATTCTTTCATTATTTGGGATATTATAGAACTGGCGAAATGAAACCTTGTTTTGTAACTGGATGGCAGTCCTGTCAATGATCGAATCATCAAGTCTTACAAGACGAAAGATTGCTTTTAATACACCTTCCAATAATATGATTATTGAAAGCATGAAATTCGGGAACAAAAATCGCCCGGTAATAAATGAATGCACAATAAGAATGGAAGTAATAAATGATATTAATAGGGTCGATAATGAAATTATTACTACTAGCTGTCCAATAAATATAAATATGTCAGTTGGGGTAAGTTCAATCAGTACCATTTATTTACTTGGAAATGGGGCTCAATAATATAAATATATCTTAAACGGGTTTTTCTCATAGAAACTTTAATGTCCACTCATTCGTATGTGTATCCCATATTTAAGAGGATTATAAATGTTAGATATAGTAATACCTAAAGGCAGTCTTGAAGAGCAGACATTATTGTTATTCAAACAGGCAGACCTTCCGATAAAAAAAACAGATCGTGAATACAATCCCCAGGTAAATGATCCCAGGATAAAAAGAGTCAAAATACTACGTCCCCAGGAGATTCCTACATACGTTGACCAGGGATATTTTGATCTCGGAATTACAGGTTTGGACTGGATAAAAGAATCCGGCAGTGATGTTGTTGAGGTGGCGGATTTGCCTTATAGTAAACAAGGTGCAGGCAATGTAAAGATAGTAATTGCCGTGCCGCAAGATGATAAGACAATTAAGACCGCTGCAGACATCAAACCCAACAGCAGGGTTTCAACCGAATATCCCAACCTGACAAAATCATATTTCGAGAAACTGGGAGTTCCAATTGAGATATTCTTTTCCTATGGCGCCACAGAAGCAAAAGTCCCGGAACTGGTGGATGTGGTTGTAGATCTTACCGAGACCGGGTCCACACTCCGAAAGAACGGCCTGAAGATCGTAGATGTTATTACCGAATCGTCTACAAAACTCATTGCCAACAAGAAAAGCTGGGAAGACCCGAAAAAACGTCAAAGTATAGAAGAGATCAGGACATTACTGCTGGCAGTTATTGAAGCCCGTGGAAAAGTCCTGATCGATCTCAACGTGCACAAGGATAAACTGGATGCCCTGGTTGAAGCACTTCCTGCAATGAAGAAACCTACAGTGAACCAGCTGTATAAATCAGATTACTATGCAGTGGAAACTGTGGTTAATAAAAATGAGATCAATATTCTGATCCCAAAATTGAAATCCCTGGGTGCAGAGGATATATTGGAACTTGATATTTCCAAGATAGTCCACTAATTTTTATTATATCCTGCTAACCAGGTCGTATAGTGCAGCTTTTGGATCAGAGGCTTTTACTACACCTGAAGCCAGCAGCACACCTACGCTTCCAAGCTCAAGGGCAGCTGCCAGGTCTTCACCTTTACTGATTCCTGCACCGCACAGAACTTTAACATCAGGATTAACCTGTTTGACTGCCTCCACAGAACCAGTGACCACTTCAGGGTCAGCTTTTGAAACAGGTATGCCTGAACCGATCAGTTCCGGTGGTTCAACTGCTACATAATCAGGTCCAAGTGCAGATGCCGCGCTGGTTGTAGCAATGTTGTTGGTACATACGATTGTACTCAGTCCTGAGCTGCGGGCCGCCGTTAGGGCTGCATCGATCTCAGCTAGTCCCAAACGCCGCTCTGAATGATTGATCAGCGTTCCAGTTGCTCCCGCTTCCTTAATGGTCCGGGCCATAATATGTCCTGTAAAACTGCCGGCACCAACACTGTCCAGGTGTTGTGAAAAGACTGGAATGTCCACGGTCGATGCTACCCGGTAGATATCCGGGATCTGGGGTGCTGCTACAATATTGGCACCGGTCTCATCGGCCACATCTTTACAGGACTGGGCTATTGATACTGCATTCTTTCCTGTACCTTCCAGATAGGTCTTGAAATTGAGTACAATTATTGGTTGATTCATTTGACTTTCCTCATAATCTGGTTATTAAAATTAAATGATGATGATTATTGCTTAATTATTTTTGGTTCGTTTTTCACCTTTTATGTGTATTTAATAAACTCACGATAAAATATAAATACATTAAATATCATTATTAATAATTAGTATTTGTCTGAAAACAGATTTTATACTTATGCAGGGATTGGGTCTATTGGGGGACAATAAATCCCCCAATCATTACAACAAGCAACTATCCTTGATTTTTTAGAATATTCTTATATATCAAAAGTTCTATTTTTCCAACCAGATGCCAATATTATATACAGTTTACGAATCACTGGTACTGGGTGCCCTGGACTCGGGAGTATCCCTTGCCACAGGAGTGCCTGGTTATCCCATAAATGAAATAATGGGATTATTAATGGACTCATCTATAGAAGCGCGGTGGTCTATCAATGAAAAAGTAGCGCTTGAAGCAGCATTGGGTGCTTCTGCAGTGGGAAAAAGGTCAATTGTAATTGTCAAACACGTTGGCATGAATATACTGGCAGATCCCCTTATCACTTCAGCAACCCATACCATCGGTGCCGGGGTTGTGATAATTTCGGGGGACGATCCTGGTGCAGAAAAGAGTCAGAATGAACAGGATTCCCGTTATTATGGTCTCTTAGCAGAAGTCCCTGTATTTGACCCTGCCAACCCAATTATTGCATATACATCCATATCCTACGCCTTCCAGCTCTCAGAAGAAGTGAGTACACCAGTAATTATCAGGGTTACTGAAAGATTGAACAATATTAGAGATAAACTGGAAAGGAAAAAAAATGAGTTAAAAGACTTTCCAAAATTTGATCGGAAAATATGGTCTTATACTCACAAGGGCAGACACCAGCGATTCCACTTACAATCCTATCCAAAAATGTTAATGGCCTCAATAAAGACCGGGATGAATATTTATCATAACAGGTGCAAAGAAATGGGTATCATTTCATCCGGATATGTTTCTACATTAATAGAAGAAGTGCTTTCTGAAAAATATAAAGACGTGTCCCATCTGGCACTTACTCTGATAAACCCTCTACCCAGACCTATAATTGAAGAGTTTATAAAGAAACATTCACGAGTACTGGTTATAGAGGAGACTGAGCCTGTTATCGAACAGCAGTTATCAAATGAAGGGATTGTTGGGAAATTAACAGGACACCTAGGACATGAAAAAATCGAAACCAATGATATAATTCTGGCATTAGAAAATATTCATCATAACAGCGTGATCCGCCCTGGCAAACCACAAACAATTAAAAGCCGGGGTTTCTCAAGGACCATCTGTGAAGACTGCCCCTATAATGTGTTATACAAAATTCTTGGAACGCTTGAGGTGCCTGTGGCAGGCGATCTTGGATGTTCCATCAGGACCGCCCCGCCTCCTATGGAAGTGGTAGATATGGCATATTCACTGGGTTCATCCATTGCTACTGCAACAGGATTTGATAAAAAGGGCATTGCATTAATTGGTGATTACGGGCTGGTACATACAGGCCTCCAGGGCTTGATCGAAGCAGTATTTCATAAAAAAGATGTACTGGTCATTGTGTTACAGAATAATATTGCCGCCCTTACCGGAGGGCAGGACGTACCCGATATGACAGAAGTGATAAAGTGTATCGTGCCTGAATCGTGTATTTCAATAAATGTTGAGAATATAAAAGAGATAAAATTATCTATAGTACTGCAATCTGAACTAAAAAAGAAAGGAATTTCTGTTATTTTGGCCCGTGGAAAGTGCAGATTGTATTGAAGATCCCTTCTAATCAACTTGCCATAATATCTTTTATAAATTCTTCCAGACGTTTGCAAGGAATGCCGCGTTTTGCATGAGTGCAGTCCTTGACCTTATCCAGGAGTCTGCATAACTGGTCATGGTTAAGGTCATAACCCATGGTCTGGACAATACCTTTTAATGCCTTTGTCCCGGTATGTTTGCCGATAATCAGGCTGCGTTTACCCCCTACCAGTTCAGGGGAGAACAATTCATAAGTACTGGGTTCTTCAAGAATCGCAGCTACATGTATCCCGCTTTCATGGGCAAAAGCATGATCGCCCACTACAGCCTTGTTTTTTGCTAATTTTATTCCCGAGTATTCAACAACCATTCTGGACAATTTGGTAATATTGGTGGTCTGGTACCTATCAATACCGTACTGAACAAGTAGTGACATCAATATTTCTTCTAAAGCTGCATTACCTGCCCTTTCTCCGATTCCGTTAACCGTGGTATGCAGTTGTTTCGCACCGGCTTCTGAAGCGGCAATCGTATTGGCTGTGGCCATACCCAGATCATTATGACAGTGGATGCAAAGATCTGTCTTGATGTCTTTTTTAATTTCACTTACAAGATATTCAGTAGTTGAAGGATTTAATATCCCTACAGTGTCAGCTATGCTAACATAATCTGCATGGCGTTCTTCTGCCATCTTGAAAATACCTTTTAACGTATTAACATCTGTACGCGTGGCATCCTCTGCAGCAAACCGTACTGTAAGCCCATGATCTTTGGCATATTCCAGAGCGCCGAGGGCACATTCGGTAGCTTCCAGGCATGTTTTGTGATATTTATATTTAAGGTGAAGATCAGAAGTTGCAATAAAAATGCTGACAATGTCTACATCACAGCCAATAGCTACATCAATATCAGGGATCACAGCACGGGATAAACAACATATCTTGGCATCAAGACCCATATTTGAGATTTCCCTCACAGTATCCCGTTCTCCCTGGGATACTACAGGGAAACCGGCCTCGATCACTTCGATGCCAATATTGTCAAGTTCTTGCGCAATATGTTTTTTCTCATTTGAAGTAAAAGCTGTACCTGGAGTCTGTTCACCGTCCCTGAGGGTAACATCACAGATCTCGATATCTTTTGGTCTCTTATTAATGATGTCGACTAATTTGTTCCTGGAATACTGCATAATTATCACCTGAAGGGCAAATCAATAGTTCTATCACATACTAAGTAGTTTTCGATTACATACAATTATTGATCGTTATATTTATTTCAGGTTATCTACAACATCATACATCAATTTCAATTGGAGATTATGGTTTTGGCTACAATCAGTGAAAAAATATTCAGCAAAGCATCCAACAGCAGTGCCCATGCAGGTGATTTTGTAATTGCAAATGTGGATTATGCTATGGCTCATGACGGGACAAGCGTACTGGCAGTGAAGGCGTTTCGAGAAATGGAAGTCGAAAATGTCTGGAATCCTGAGCGGATAGTTATACCTTTTGATCATATAACCCCTGCCAGTACTGAAATATCGGCTGATCTGCAGCGCAATATCAGGCAGTGGGCAAAAGAGCAGAATATCTCACACCTTTATGATGTAGGGGAAGGTATCTGCCATCAAGTGGTGCCTGAACAGGGTTTTGCCCTTCCCGGGAAACTGATCGCGGGAGCAGATTCCCATTCATGTACTTACGGTGCTTTCGGAGCTTTTGCTACGGGAGTTGGTGCAACTGATATGGCCGAGATTTTCGCATCAGGTAAATTGTGGTTCAGGGTGCCCCATACCATGAGGATCAATGTCGAAGGGACGCTGGGACCACAAATATCGGCTAAAGACCTGACACTCTATGTGATAAAACACGTGGGGACCGATGGTGCAACTTATAAAGCAATGGAATATTACGGCTCTGCCATTGAAGCCCTCAGCATTTCAGGCAGGATGACCCTGTGCAATATGGCTATTGAGATGGGAGGAAAGGCAGGGATCGTGCCGCCTGATCATAAGACCGAGGAGTTCCTGAAGGGCCGGGCTATCGAGGCTTATTCTCCCATTTTTGCAGATGAGGATGCCAGTTATATTGAAGAGCTGAACCTGGACGTGGACGGCCTGGCACCCCAGGTAGCAAAACCCCACCAGGTAGACAACGTATGCGATGTGGATGAGGTTGTGGGGATCAATGTGGACCAGGTGTTTATCGGTTCCTGCACCAACGGCAGGCTGGAGGATCTGGAAGCTGCAGCCCGGATATTGAAGGGGAACACTGTGGCTGTTCGCACCATAGTCATCCCTGCTTCAAAGACAGTTCTGCTTGAGGCCATTGAGAAGGGATATATTTCCAGTCTCGTAGAGGCCGGGGCCACATTAGGACCGCCGGGCTGCGGACCTTGCCTGGGAGCGCACCTTGGAGTGCTGGCAGAAGGTGAGGTCTGCGTGTCCACGTCCAACCGGAATTTCAAGGGTAGGATGGGGAAAGGTGGTTTATTGTACCTGGCCTCTCCCGAGACTGCTGCTGCATCTGCATTGAAAGGCGAGATCTCTGATCCAAGAGAGGTCTGGTAGCCTGCTGATATTACAGGATTAGCTGTAAAAACCTTCATGTTCCATTAATGACATAAGATAATTGTATGCTTCGTGACAGGGATAAATATGTGATATGGCCTGCATATATTGACAAGGCCAACAGCAGAAGCAGCGGACGCATCATTTCTAAAAAGTTCTCGATTACCTCCCCGGAGTTAAAAGAGATCGAGACGGCGGCCAAAGAGTTGGGAATAAATCCAGTTGTAGAGCCTGATAAGGCATATCCCAAATCCTGGTGGGAAGTCAGCGGGCGGGTGCTGGTGGATAAAAAAGGGGCAAAGTCAGAGATCGCCAGGCAGATTGCCAGGAAGATCAGGCAGAAGCGTGGATGATTGGCTACGTCCGCTTTTTCCCCCATACCAGAGCTACCAGTTCAAACATTTCTAACTGCACATTAAAATCCTGTGTTCTTGCACTAAATTCACGTTTAATATCCATTATATTTACATAATAAGCTGTGCGCAATTCAACAAAGGTATGATATATCTGCAGCAATATCTTTTTTGATAACTTTTTCTGCTGCACCACATCCATAACAGCTATCTCCCCACCAGGTCCCAATATCCTGAACATCTCGCTTAGAGCTTCAAACGGCCTGGCCACCTCGTGCATGGCAAAACTGGAGACCACAGCATCAAATCTTCCCTCCTTGAACGGCAGCCTGTGAGCATCTGCCACTACAAATTCCCCTTTTGATTTTAATCTGGCCCGGCGCAGCATATCAATGGATATATCTACTGATACAACATCAGCAGGGCTCATTTTTTCTCCCAGATACCCGGTCCCTGACCCCAGATCCAGAATACGTTTGCCTTTTGTAATTTTGATCTTACCCAACAACTGACGCCGTAATCTATTATACTGACCCAGCATTGATATCTTTGCTACAATGTCATAGACAGATGATAGATATTTGAATAATCCGTGACTTTTCACTGCATCTTCCATAATCGTGCCAAAGCTTAATCAAGACCCTATAAATATTATGTTATTGGAAATGTAAACTTTATATAAATCCCAATGCTATTGAATTTCTTTCCAAATAAATAATTAAGTTTGCTAATTTGTAAACTTTGAGTGTAACTATTCAGCCCATCTTTAATTTCAGTCAACTCATCAGTTCCGATATTAAA